>RPPU01000035.1 GCA_003819975.1 Desulfobacteraceae bacterium | reverse complement strand
CTTGGATCGGATTCGATGCATAAATTCATTATTCCACTTTTACAAAGAAGTAATACTGATTTGTGATTCGCCGACAATTTCTTTGTATAAAAGACACTCATACAGATGCCTGATCCGCTTGGCTACTGTATCCACGTCCAAACCCAGCATGCGGAGCCTTTCACGCCCATTGGTCCGATTTCCAAAGGTTAAAGCCGATTTAATTTTATTCGCCAGATCGTTCGGATTAAATGAAGTGATATGACAGCCTTCGGTCTCGCCCATCACCCATTGAGTATCGCCGACATCGGTGGCCACGATCGGGCAGTTACAAGCCATCGCCTCCTTGATAATGTTCGGCGACCCCTCGGATAGGGAAGTTTGTACAAGCACATCCGCGGCATTCAAATAGAACGGAATCAAGGTGGGAGAAGCCGGATAGGGACACAATAGCTCAATTTCAGGAGTTTTTATGATCCCGATTGCGGTCTCCAGAAGTTGGAAATTCTTCACTGGGGAAGAGCGATTCCCCAAAAAAAGAACAATCTGTTTTTCTAAATTCAGTTTCAACTCTTTTCTGCATTCTTCTTTCGGAAGTGGGTTAAAAAGATCGAGATCGACTCCATTGGGAATCACCGTCGTTATTTCAGGTCGGGATAATCCCTCAGCCATTGCCGCCGATTTCACGATGAGATGATCCACTCTATACTGCATCATTCGGTTCAATTTCCCCAAAACCCCGTTTTTTGAAACCTTTCCCCCTCGCACAAGAAACAGATCACTCCCCATATAGGAAAGGATCAGGGGGGGATTATTCGATTTTGCGAGAAAGGCAACCCACCCACATAACCCGTAATGGGCATGGATCAAGTCGAATTGATTCCTGTGCAAAAAACGTTTAAGCCGAAAGACCGTCTGTATATACCCGGCAACCCCTTTCCCCCGGACAGGAAAGTACTCCACATTGATCCCCAATTTTTCCAAAGAATCACCCTGGGACATGATTGTCGGGGAAATACCCCAACGGTTGTTGCCGCTGCAGACAAACAATACAGTCACGATCTTTTTCCCTTAAATTGACCGATGACATATTCCAATCTCAGGTCAAAACATTGATTTTGATTGAACTCACCTTTTTCAATTTTCCAACCAAGGGAGGTCCGGATATACCTTCCGGGGATACCGTCTACCAGCATCTGGTGGGGATCGGATTGCCCGAAAAAGCATTGCATTTCATTCACCAGGTATCCTCGTTCCGACTCGAAGACATCAACCGCCTGGCTGTACAAACCATGCTTTTCGGTTATTTCACGAACAAAATCGAGAAGACCCAAAGGCGGATTCTCGTATCCTTTCAGGAGAGAGCCACTCGCTTTTTCGCCCGCTTTTAGTTTCTTGTGGGCAAAAAAAGACTCGCCGATGCGCACCACCCGCCATTCGAATTCATGGGGAATATACTCCTGAAAAAGGACAAACCCGGTTTGCGCCTGGTTGAATTTTGTCCGGTAAATATCGATCTTCTTTTTGATATCAGCCGGATGGAGCAGGTAATGAACACCCCGTTTTAATATCCCCCCGCTTGCGAAATTAGGCCCCCAGCGCTTGGGGGCGCCCTTGGATGAAAATGTGCGCTCGATATACCGGACGGCTTCATCCCGATCCTCGATAATCCGGATCCCACTTCCAGAAGCACCGATATTCAACTTGGCGACGACGGGAAACATGCATTTCTCTACATGGGTGAGCGCCTCCCGGCGCTCGTAACAGACAACCGTGCCTGGATGGGGAATCTGCGTTGCTTTCAGCCAGGAATAGAAAAAACGCTTGTTCTCGTATATGAATATTTCCAGTGGAGCAGGGAAAACCGGATATCCCAGAGTCAGACCGAGAATATGGATCCGTTCATCATATAATTGTTTGTACGATGCGGTCAATCCCCCTGGCCGGGCCAGTAGAACATCAAATTCCTCCCGATGTACGGCTTCGAACCAATCTCCTGCCGTCAGGTTGACGACCCGGTAGTCGATTGCCTCATGGTATCTTTCACAGGCTTTCAGCCATAAACCATGATCATCCTTGGTTTCATTGGCCAGAATAACAGCTTTGATTTTATTTGACGCCATAGGCTATCCTGTTGTAGATATCCCGAATCTGCCGGTATGGAAAAACTTCCCGGTAGGCCTGGAGCTTATAAATGCCTTTCAGTTTAGTGAGAATCCGATTTTTCAGAACAATTCCGCATCCGGTGCGGTCGAACCGATCTTGAAACAGGTTCACCTCTCCGGGCTTCAGAACGATCGTAGTTGAGCGATATCCCTCCTCGATCGCCCAACGATGAGTGTTCTCACTGTATTTTCCATGCGGCCAGCAGCAATGATTGGCCGATTTCCCCATGTTTTCAGAGATTATCCGTCTCGAATCCCGCAATTCCGCCCGAACCCGCTTCTCATATTCCAGGTCGCTCTCGACATGATCGATCAACCGATCCCGGGAAATGTAGTCCCGGTAAAGGGATTCCACCTTTTCAAAACATCCCTGAAAGGAATACCTGGACCAATCCTGGGATTTCAGCGCTTCGCAACATTCATTCTGAAAATCTTCACTGATACTCACCTTCCTGGCGATAATCGCCGATTTTTCTTCAAAAAATGGCGTCCCATAGGGAATCAGGCTGAAAAACTCCGGATCGGTTATGTAATATGGTTTTCTGAAGGGAAATCGGTTGGAGATCGGATAAAGGGGGTCGCCCCCCCGATGGTGAAACCCGCATAATTTCCCAGAAACAAAGTATTTGGTATGAGTCATTGTATGGGGTTGTATATCGATCACTCCCGAATCCTGCATTACGCGTAATTCCGCCCATGAAGCGAATCCGAGCGATTCGAGGTCGGCTATTTTCCATTTCCCATCCCACACATCAAACAGGGTCGGCCGCGGCTGGGTTCCGTCTTGGACAAAATCCGGACTGACGAATATTGTCGCCTTGGCGCCAAACTTTTTCAGTACGGGATAAACAAATATGTAATTATCCAGGTATCCGTCATCAAAAGTCAGGCAGATCAGCCGGCGCTTTTCTGTGTCGGCCTTCTGCCGCTCGGCGAAATACTCGTCCAACGTTAAAAAGGTGAACCCTTGGCCGGTCAAATAACGGATCAGATCCTCAAAGTAGGCTAATGGAAACGTCAAATAAAACCGGCGCCAACGTCGGTCTGCCCGAGGAGCAACCGAATGATAATAGAACACCGGAATCTGTAGCGTATTCATCATATTTCAAAATCCAAAGCCACCACTTTTTTATTTTTGGAGCAGTATTCGATTACCTCATCGGTAAAGGAGCCGAACAAAGGGCCATTGTTCATCTGCAGAAAATTGATTTCGATATTTTTACAGTTGATCTCCAGGAGCTTTACTTCATTCTTATCTGAGTAGCAAAAATCGAAGCCAAGGAGCCGATGAAACAAGTACTTTTCAGCGATATCGGCCGCGATTTGCTTCATTTGAGTTAATCCCGGCACCGGAAAAGCCATCATCTCTTTGTGATTCGCCTCCGCTTCGTACCTCCTCCCCCACTTATCAATGGCGAACCGGTTCAGGCTCCCTGAGGTGCTGATCCCATAAGTTCTTCCCCCGGCGGCTTGATTGTCGACCAGGTTGCCGGGCCGGCCAAATCGGAGAACCGCCTGTAAGGGGTGAACCAATTCATCTCGGATCGATCGATAGGTGAATATCCGAACCGTATTCAGTGAATCCGGATTAAAGGCCGAAAAAAACGGATGAGAAGAGATTTTATCCTGGAGGACAAAATTGTTCTGGTATTGTTCTCGCAGGTATCCGCTCATCTCCTCCAGAGAAAGATCCATCTCGTTGATCCGGAACCGGCGGGAGCATTTTCGCACTTTGTTCACTTTTCTCCCGCCGCTCGTTTCCGATGCAGGTTTCAGAATGTATTCCGAATCCACGGACATGGTTCTCAATACCGGTCCGGCATCCGGAAGAGCCGCAAAGGAGGCATCGAATAAACTTCCATTGATTCCCCGCAGCCACGTTACGGGAAAGAGATGCCGATACTCAGACAAGTACCGTTCGTAGAAATTCTTGTCGGCATATGCAAGGGCAAATGACTTGCGGTTGAGCACCGGTTCAACCCGGTTGTAATACAAATCCTCGGGAACGAAGTCCTCGTTGGCCGAATTGAATATTGAAGCAAATATCTCCAGGTAGGTTTTTTTGGGAATCGTACCAAGGCGACTCCATTTCTTCCTGTAGCGTTCGGCCAGAACCGGATCGATTGGAAGCAGTGATACCTGTTTTCTGATTTTTCTTGCTTTCTCCTGGGAAATCCACGAGACCCTTTTTTCCAGAACCGAATTGATCAGTTTTTTAAGTGTCATCGATGCTTTCTTCCATTTCGGTTAAAAAGAACCCCAGTTCGATCAGAAGCGGTGCAAGGAAATCGTTTTTAGCCAATCGATCGATTTTCAGGGGCATACCCAATGCCTTCACTCGTTCTATATAAGGACAAAGCCCTGGGTGTTTCAGCAGTAATAAATCCAGAAAATGTCCGCTATACCGTTTCCGCAGATAATAGAGACGGTTGAAAAGCGGTAACCCCAGGACGCGCTTCACAAAGGGCAGAATTTGAAATAGAAAAGATGGGCGATCTGCGGGAGAAAACCCGTATACCGTTTCCAATTGGGCCAACTCCGGAGCCAATCGCCGGATCATCTCCATTTCCACATCAAATCCTCCCCGCAAATAAGGAACAAGGGCATACGCCCGCCGGGAAACTCCATGATCGGTGAAGGGACTCAGAAAAAAAGTGAGTTGGTTCTCGATGTTGTTCCTCATGGTCCGGTTGGCGGGGTTCCAGATTTCATTGAAATAACGCATGATCTGGTATCGGGTGATGAAGGCGGATGTTTTTTCAATCCCCAACAGTTCGGCGATTTTTTTTTGCAGGTACTCAACAAACAGCTCACGCTCCCAAGAAGATGAAAAGGCATCACCGCTGTACCTGAAAATGAGTTCATTCCAAACCCAGGAGCGAAAGCGGTAGCGGTCTCGGAGCAGGAACTGGCTGTTTCGATACTGCTCCCCACCCACTCCGCTGAATCCGATGTGCAGATCCCCATAGAGCCTTTTCAGATAGTCTTTTCCCTTGATTTCTTCCAGCCAGACCTGGTGGGTGCGGATCAGGCCATCATTAAAATAGAAGTTCTCCCGTATAAAGGAGAGCAGCTTTGTCTGGTCGGTTTTTTCCGGGGAAAGATGAGGTGGGGATATGATCGCCTCGCCGGCTGCCTGAGCAAATTTCAGGGCGATACGGAACTCGGTGGTTGGGGCCATCTGAGAGGTGGTATGTAACTGGTGATGCTTCACATGCGGCTTGAACAGCAAATAAAGAAGACGGCTGTCCAGCCCCCCAGTCAACCCGGAAATGACTCCGTACCGGTTCATCACCTCACCGAATTGTCCGAAATACTGATCAAGAAAGTCGATTTGTCTTTGGATCGGATCGCTTTGACTCTCCCCTTCTGGATTGATTTTTGGAGTGGGAAACTCTATTGGGGGGATTCCCATCAGATCGGAATGGATTGCTGGCTCATATCTTTCAATGGTATGGATGAGGGTATCGGGGCCGATCAGGTTTCCGGTGGTCAAAACCTCCCACACCGCCTTTGGGTTTAGCGGTTGTTTGCCGTCGATCTCCCCAGAGGCAACGAGGACGGCAAGGAAGGATGAGGAAATAACCCTTGTTTTCCGGTGATAAAAGACATTTTGAATCGCCGCCCGATCAGTGAAAAAACCGATTTGGTCTTTATTCTTGACAAAGATAAAAAAGGAACCGATCAACGAATCCGGGTCGAGAGTCCTCTTGAAAAAATCTTCCCGAATCAGCTTCAGACCCGCCTGATAATCAGCGCCTTTATAAAAAACCGTACCGACGGAAAAGAAGAGGCTATCAGCCGTTTCCAGGTAATTGGGCTCTTCCAGCCATTGCTTCTGATATACATAAATGCTCCAGGAATGAAGATGGATTATCTTTGGCTCACTGAATCCTTTTTTCACAAATATATCAAGTGCCCGGGGGGTTGAGACCCGGTCCGGGCAGATTAAAAACGCTCCCATTTATCGATTCCTTAACTGGTCATACAAAGAAAGGAGTTGGGTTGAGACCCGATCAATTCCGAAATTCATCCAAGCCACTCTTCGGGAATGATCTCCCATTTTTCGGAGTACCTCCGTATCCGAAAGCAGCCATTTTAACCGTTCAACCAGTTGAAATCGATCCTCATGTGGAATCAAAAATCCGTTGACACCGTCCTCTATCAATTCAGGATTCCCGCCAGTATTGGTACATATCACCGGTTTCCCCAGCAACATGTATTCCATGATTGCATTCGACATCCCCTCCGAATGTCCTTTTTTACTCAATAAAACGCCCACATCCCACTCGTTGATCCTCTTCAATACGTCTTCATTTCGTAAAACCCCGAAAAAAACAATCCGGCCCCGAAGGTCGGCGGGAACCGAGTGCTCGGCAGCTGCCCGCTCCGGGCCGTCACCGACGCACTCTACCGTGAGATCGATGCCTTTGCGAATCAATTCGACTGCTGCAGCCGCCAGGGTGGAATAGTCTTTTGGTTCGGTGAAATTCGCCACCATGCCGATTCGAAATGGTTTCAGGGAGTTTCTTCCATTCCGGGGGAGAAGAAACTGGTTCAGGTCGAATCCGTTCGGCAATACATGGAATTTACCTCCCGGAGAAAACCCGGCCGCTGCAAGCGCAGATCGGGAATTGGCGATTACCGCATCGCTGAAAATTGCATTAAACCGACTGATAAGAGCGGTTTTTGAAAAGAACCGATATCTCCGGCTATATCGCAAGGACCCGGCTATAATCGTAAAACTTCGGCGGAGGGTGGACCGCACCAAAACCGCCGCCGTGGTCACCACTCCCTCCCACGAATGGACGATATCGGGGGCCATCTCGATGACGGCTAGGCGGAAAAACCGCAGAAACTCTATAAACGATAAGGAGTTCTCGGGGGCAATCACCGTCACCCGGTCAAGACCAGACAGATCGATGTCGATCCGGCTTTGCCTGAGCAGAAGAAGGAAACGATCAGATGATTTTTTTGTCAAGCATTTCAAAATCTCCACAATCTGACGTTCCTTTCCGCCCAGACCAAGATTGTTCGATAAAAACAGGATGGTTATAGGTATCGCCCCCCCCTCCCGGCTCCGACAGGGCCGATCTCCGGCATCGATTTGATCGGGGGTTTTCCTAAGCTTAGATTTCCCATCTCTTTCTCGATTATTCCGGAGTTGAGCCGCTTTTTCCGGTTGGTCACGGAAAATAGAAGACCGAGCAGAATCACGGCGGAGCGCTCCCCGTCAAACAAACCCGCGTTGTGAAACAGGGAAACCGACATAACCGCCATCAACGCCCAGAAATTCCCCTCAACAAAAATCGATAGTGGTTGCCTTTGGGTTTTCATCCGGTCAACCCTTCTTTTAATCCGGCGCATAGATGCGATGAAAATCGCCAATATGATCCAACCGAACACTCCGGCATACATCCCCATGTTAATGTAAGCGTTGTGGGGCTGGGTCGGGTAAAAACCACTCCAGGAACGGAACAATCCGCGATATTCCTCGATGTTTTTTTGCCCTCCCTCGATTGGATGGCGGAGGACAACGATAACCATGGCGGCTTGCTTGGCCAAACGCCACTGGATCTCGTCGGAACTCGAATCTCTCAACCGCAAGATGGCGTGTCTGACCTCGGCCTTCATCAGAACCTGGTTGAATGCGGAAAAAGCCAGTATCGTCAGCATCGCCAAAACAACTAGCTTTCGGTTGCGTTTGAACCAGCGGGTCATTAAAAAAACGACGATCGCCATGCAAAAAACGAGCGCAGCTCGCTCTCCATTCAGGATGAGTGCAAACACCGCCAGAAAAAACAGGAACAAATAGTGGTTCTTTCTCGAAACCTTGTAGAAGGTTAAAGCCAAAATGGGCATCACGCTCAGTGGGTAGGCAAAAAGAAAGATTTTTCCTGTAAACCCCGCCAATCGTCCTTTCATAAAAAGAGTCTGGTCGGCTTCCGGATCGACCGCAAACAGATTGAAGATACTCTGAAACACACCGCCCACGTAAAGGGCCAATAATGACAGGACAGCCTCCAGGCTCAGCAGGAAAAGATAGAATCTCAACAGGGATATATAATCCCGCTCCTCGGTCACCTGGAGCACCAATAAAAAAAACAACACATTTTTGAAGGGTTTAAACAACGGGTACGATTCCCGGGGGATAAACATGAAAAAAACCAAAAAAACCGCCAAATGGAAAATGGCAAACAGAAAGATGACCCGGATGATAGTCCGATCACGGGGAGGATCGTGTTTGAAATTATAGAGCACCAGAATCATTCCCAAAAAATAAAATAGGTTTTCGGGAGCCACCGGCATCCCCATGATCGGTTTGACGGGGAACACATTGTGAAAAAGGATGATTCCGATCAGGTAATAGTTAATACCGCGTAAATGTCCGGTCATGAGGTTTATACAGGATACGGCGATTCCAGGAATTCACAGAGTTTCCGGGCGATCAGCCGGTGATCATGATTTTTCCGCAAATACTCAAGGGCTTTCCAGTGAAAGGACTCATAGTCAAAACTGGTAAATCCGTCGATGAATACTTTCCCGATCTCAGCCTCGGTTGTGACGAACCCCATTTCGTGACGTGACAAGAGGCTGTTTGGATCAATACCGAGAGAGATAACCGGCGTACCGGCCAACAGCGCTTCCAGGTAAGTATTGGGGAATCCCTCGGCGTCGGAAGTGTTCAGCAATGCTTTTGCTCTCGCCAGCAACTCAAAAACCTCCGATCGGGAGAGATATCCGGTAAAATTCACATTCCGGCATTTTTCCAAGTCCCGCAATGCTGAATCGGTCATGGAATCGGAGTTTTCTATCCGTTTCCCAGCTACCACAAAATGGACATCCTGATGCTTTTTTACAATCCGCAAAAGCCGTTGCAGATTTTTTATACTGCGAAAATTACCGACCCAGGCGAAAAAACTCCGGTGTTCTGCCGGGTTATGTTTACTTATGGTTTCGGATATCTGAATGGGATTGGGAAGCAGGCCGATTTTTTTTTCAGGAAACCTTTTCCGCAGGCATTCGGCCTGGTATTGATTCTGACACACAATGACCGGGCAATTCCACAATCCCCATCGATAAACCTGGTATTGAAACCGGGACGTTTTTTGTTTCAACCGGTGATCCACATCTATATCGCTGGCAATCAGGTGAACGAAGGTAATGGAGAGGATTTTACATATCATTGCGATGAGTCCGGTGATATTCCCCGATGATGTTTGAATCACATAATCGGGGTTATATCCCCTTACCGCATAAATCAGACGCGGAAAACGGTAGTAGAGCCAACGGAGACAACGGATACCCCAAATGGGGTCAAATCCCGGTACAATCGTAAATCCGGATTTTTCGCCGAGCGCGGAATCGATGCCCATGTGCGTAAGATATCCGACTTCATGCCCTTGCTCTCTCAACCCCAAACCAAAATAGTACTGGCGCAGGCAAGACCCACCGACCGGCCTCCCATTGGCCGTAAGCAAATTATGAATGTCAAAATCAATAAAAAGATATCTTTTTTTTCTCTCGACAAATTCGTTCATGGGATTTTCCTGGCGACGGTTTTTGTCTTCAATGTATTTTTTACGAAATCGATAAACTCGGTATACCCAAAATGAATATACAACCGGTAAATAACCAGAAAATACACCAGAAACGTTAAGGCGAGAAAAAGCAATCGGTTTAAAGCCAACCATTTAAAAACGAAAAAAACCGGAACAGCCAGCGAAGAGATGGCGAATATCTTTCCCAGGTCCTTCCAGGGCAACCAAGCGGCAAAGTCCAGGTTCAGGATTTTCTTGGATTTGTATACCTGCAGCCAGCCACTCAGGTAAAAAATGAATACCGCGGTCCAGGCCGCTCCCCAGATTCCGAACCGTTTGACCAGGAAATACCCCAACAAGGATCCGGTTAGGGTCGAGATCAACTGCACCTTGAAAAGGTATCGGGTTTCGCCGAACGCGGTGATGATCGTCCCCCGCGCCAGTATCTGGACAAAGAAGGTCAGTAAAGTCAATCGGTAGATGCCGATACTCGAAAGGTACTTGTCGCTGAACAATAAAACGAGCATCTCACGGGCGGTGAAAAAGGAATAAAACACGAAGGGGATGGTGATCAAGGCGAAAACCAGGATCATTTTATGCCAGAGACGCCTTGCTTCCGAAAAATTTTTATCCTTCCCGAAACGGACGATCTGGGGTACGATTACATTGCCGATCGAGGGAAATAGGATATTGATAAAAGGTACACGAAAAAAAGCGACTGAATAGACAGCGAAATCAGTTCGGGAAAAAAAATGGGAGAGGATGAATTTGTCAATCTTGACCCCGATATTTCCGATCAAGCCTGACCATCCGACCGGAGAGGCATACCGTAACTGGGCGCGGAAATAGGTTTTATCCCAGTGAAACGGGTCGAATCGGATCCGGTAGTGATGCAGTAAGTAACCCCAGAGAAACAAGGTTTGCAATCCCAAATGGATCACCAACCCCCAGATCTGCGCCGCCACACTGCGAAATACCAAATAAGCCGCGATCGAGAAACCGGCGCGCAAAAAACTGGAAACAATCAGAAAGGTCACTACAAAATTTGATTTTTTTTCGACCACGAACAAGTTCTCGATCAGGTCGCTCTGGATATAAAAAAAGATATACAAGGCGCATGGGATGATAAATTCATAAAACGATTGATTACTGAGGATTTTTGCAAAAAACCCCTTGCCGAAAACAAGGATGGGAAAAAACAGTGTCCCGGTGACTACCAGGAATAAAAGAGTCTGGCTCAATAATTGATTGACTTTGTGTTCGGCGGTCGGGAAAAAAAAATACAGGCTGGTATTCATCCCCCAGATCAGGATTGGCCCGACAAACGTGCAGAGGAGAAGGATCTGCTGATATAACCCATAGTTTTCCCGCGACAACAGCCTGGTTAAAACAACCGGCGTCAGCATCTGGAAAAAAAGGGAGACGAACTTCCCGACAAATAACTTGAACGTCTGTGATTTCAGGGAGTCTTGATTCTGACCGAGAAAACCCGAAACGGTTTTTGTCATAGCGATAATCAGGAATCCCTGGTCCTGATCCGGGTATACTCATATTTCATCAGTTGGTCATCCATCTCAATCAAGCCCGATTCGTTTCCCTCCAAGTGAAATTTTCTGAAATCCATGATATCCTTGGCTGCTTTCAAATCAACATCTTTTTCCTTGGTGAAATGGGTCTTGTACACTTTTTTCACCGCCCAGATCAGGAAGAAAACCACGTCTTTGATCAGGAAGAACGGTTCCTGTTTATACAAAAACCCCTTGTTATCCCAGTCAAGAAACATCTTCAACTTGTTGCTGTGCAAAAAACGGTAAACAAAGTAATTGAACAATTCGAAGTTGAAATTCATCAACACGTGTTTTCGGGCCGGAATGCTCTTGATCCCTCTGCGGATCTCTTCCTTCAGAAAAACCCGGGAACTGTTCTCGGTCAAAAAAACCACCAGGTCATAGCGTCCCAATTCCGCATGAACGATCTCTTCGTAGGTAAAGTCCTTCACCTGAAAGCATCCTGAGACATTTTTGATACCGGCCAGTTCAGTACCGGAATAGACGAGATCAATCAGACATCCATCGAAGTAACGGGCGGTTTTCTCGGCAAGCAGACTGATGATCGGCTTGATGCCCTTGGATACAATCACCACTTTTTTCAATCCCCGGGGAAACCATTTTTTCATTTTTTGAAAGCTCTTCCGGGCATTTCGTTCCAGATTGTCTCTGTGAAACAGGTATATCTCCCGTTCGAAATCATCACGAACGACCCGAAACTGATTCAATTCTGTCTGACAGGCCACTGACTCTCCAAGGTTCTTTAATTCGCTCGGATCGTTTTCCAGATCGAAAAAAAACTCTGCCCGGCTTTCATGAAAATAGATGTATTTCCGGATAGTTGACCGGTATGCGCTGATCCGGTTCACATCCATTGGCAGGCGGGTGTCGGAAATCCGGATCCGGCTCTCTTTTTCCTCTCCGCGAATCAGAGGCAGCAGTGACATTCCTTGGTATCTTGGCTGGACGACCTTGTAGGGCAGTTTCAGGATATCGAACAGGGTGGGGATGATGTCGATCAGGCCACATACATCCTTTATTTTGTTGCTTTTGGGGCAGCCCGGATACTTAAGAAAAAAGGGAACCCGGATATTGTCATCGGTCAGCACCATGTCATGCCCAAGTTCTTTAAAATAAGCTTCGTTCAATTGAGAATCGGGATCAGGATAGCCGTGATCGGAATGCATAACGACTATCGCATCTTCATACAATCCTTCTTCCTTTATCCAGTCGATACATTCTCTTACATAGTCGGACGTTTTCGGATCGCGGCGGCAATCGAACCAGAAAGTAAAACAGGCGGGATTGGAAAAATCGTACTTATCCAGGATACTCCGGAATACACGGTTCAGATCCCAGTTGTGCCAGGCATAGTCAGACAGTTTGTATCCATTGGGAAGGTATTTTTTACCAAAGCTGGGAAGTACATGGTTTAAGGGTATCCGGATATCCCTCGTATCGAGGATAGGAAAAGATCGATATCCATGGATTTTAACAAGAGAAGCGATCGTATCCAATGCACCGATTCCAATTTTGAAATCGTTGAAATGGCGGGCGACGAAAGTGGAGGGAAGACCGGTGAACATACCCGCGGCCGCCAACAATGAACTTGGGGCACTCGTGAGGCAATTGGTGAATTCCACGCTGTCTAGCGCCAAGTCGTCCATAACCGCCAACCTGTCCCTGTCGTCTTTCCCGGAACGGAATGTACGAACCGAATCGATTACGAACCAGAAGATGTGAAGCTTGTTATTGGTTCCCAGTTGTTGGATCACCTGTTAAACACTCCAAAAATAAAAATGATAATTCCTCGATACCTTTTTTTCCCCAAGTATCATTTATCGCTCATCCCTATACTTCCGCGTATACTTCATATAAAAGCTCTTGGGGACCAGGTTGAGTTTATACAACCCCCAGAAAAACCACCTCAACCGTTCGAAGGTTTGTTTGTAGGTCCGGTAATCCCGGTAGGTTTTTTTCGGTTTTTCCATCACTGCCGCGAACTCGGCGTCGCTGAACCCCAGCCGTTTTTTCACCTCATCCAGGATGTCAGGGTCGAATGGTTTCGGCGCGGCGATTTTCTGTAGCGCTTCCTCGCGGCTCATCTGCCCGGATCGGACCAGCGCCGAAAACTCGGAGTAGCGGAGGTCGATAGCGAATTTTTTCGGCAGATAAAAGTTGTTGGCGAAATAGGCGGTCCGGTTTTCCATATGGTGGCCGCCGTACCATTGCCAGCCGAATTCTTTATTCAGAAATTCTTTAACCTCTTCCTTTTTGTATTCGATATAGTATAGCGGCCGGATTTTTTTTATCCGGTTAAATATGACCCACTTCAACCAAGGGAGAAACCACAAATTGGGTAACGTTTTTATGGGCATCGTTCCAAATTGCTTTTGCACGGTTTCGATATATTTCCCATCCATATAAACCCAACCGTGAGGGGTGATTCCCTCGGTACGGAAGGAATGACCTTCAAAGATATACTTGATGCCATATTTTCGTGCAGCCAAATAGTGCGTGGTGGCCAATCCGATATCGGAGGGAGTATCAATTTCGGGAACTGATGCTTTTAAAAATGATTTGAAAAGGTCATTATACTCACGATTGTCTACAACATGTGTATATAGGTCGATTTTTAACTTGTTCAACACATTCTGAATGTTCTCGACCGCGGTTCTCGAATTCCAGGTATTGTCAAAGTGGGCCGCCAGGGGCCGCAAATCCAATTTTTTAGCCAAGTAAAGCAAATAGGAGGAATCGCAGCCGCCACTGACGCCGACTACGACATCATATTTTTTGTTTTTCCCCGATTCTCTTATTTTTTTCGCCATCCCTTCCAGGATCGCCCACCCCTTTTCCCCAGTTGGATACTCTAGATCAAGCTGTTCATGCTGACGGCAATAATTGCAGATGCCGTTACCGTCAAAGGTGATATAGGGAATCCGGTCATCATAAATGCAACGGGAACAAATCACGATCCAACCTCTTCGATTAAAACCTTTTCCAGCGCCTTCCGTTCCGGAAAACCGATCAACACGCCCAGTCCCTTTTGCTGGTAAACCACCAGGCTGCCAGCAGCGACAGCGGATGCTCCAGATTCTCTGACGGCCCTCCCGAAATCGGCGACAGAACCTGCGCCTCCACAGGCGATGACCGGAATCGACACCGCTTCGCTGACCATACGGACCAGCGGCAGATCATAACCGACCCAGGTTCCGTCGCGGTCGACAGCCGTAAGGAGGATTTCACCGGCGCCATATCTCTCCATCCTCCGGGCGTACTCGACCGGATCGATTCTGGTATCGAGTCTTCCGCCCCTGACAACCACGCTGTATTTGCCCAGGAAAGACCTTTTCACGTCCATGGATACGACGATACTTTGGCTGCCAAACCTATCTGCAGCAGCGGTTACGAAGGCGGGTTCGAGATGCGCCTGGGTATTGACGGCCACTTTTTCAATCCCGGCGCGGATGATCCCCTCGATCTGATCGAGCGTACGAACCCCCCCGCCATAGCACATCGGCATGAAGCACTCATTGGAGATTTCCGAGATCAGTTCCATGGAGGGCGGGCGGTCGCCGATGGTCGCCCCGATATCGAGGACGATAATCTCGTCCACCTCCTTTTCATTGAAAATCTTGATG
>RPPU01000034.1 GCA_003819975.1 Desulfobacteraceae bacterium | reverse complement strand
GTACTGAATTCCAGGCTCTTGAAGATGATCCCTCCTTTGCAAAACCGGGCCAAGGAGGGCAAGCTAATATTTTTATAGATCTCGTGCTCCAAAAGCAACCCGAAATTTTTGCGATCTTCCGGCAGCATGCCGATACCCCGGCGCACAGCCTGGGTCGGCGATTTAATTCTAACCTGTTCTCCGGCCACCCGGATTTCGCCCCCATCGGGCTGATCGGCCCCGAAAATCATCCGGGCCAACTCGCTTTTGCCCGCCCCGATCACGCCGGTGATGCCTAAAATCTCACCCTGATAAGCCGTAAAAGAGACTCCCCTGACCGTGCTGTCACTGCTGAGATTAGCGACCGCCAGGGCCGGTTTCTGCTCCGGCTGGGCAAATGCTTTTGACAGAACGGCCGGGTGCTCCGCCCCGATCATCATTTTGACGATCTCTTTTTGAGTCACTTCCCCGATCCTGCGGGTATCGATTTTCCGGCCGTCGCGTAAAACCGTCAAACGATCGCAGATCTGAAATACTTCTTCCAGATAATGGGTGATATAAAGGATGGTCACCCGGTTTTTTTTAAGGTCCTGAATGATCCGAAACAGCTGCCGAATCTCGTTTTCGGTCAGGGAATCGGTCGGTTCGTCCATGATGATCAGACTGGAGGCATGCACCATGGCTTTCAGGATTTCGGTCATCTTCTGCTGGGCCACGCTGAGGTTGCGAACCGGCTCGTCACGGGGCAACTGGAAGCCCAGCTTGGCGTTGACTTCGGCATAACGTTCTTCGGCCTTGTGCTTATCGATCAGGCCGAAATGGGTCTCTTCGATTCCTAAAAAAATATTCTGCAACACCGTCAACTGCGGGATCAAACTCGTTTCCTGATGAATAACGCTCACGCCCTTTTTAAAGGCCTCGCGCGGTGCATGAAAATCGCTTGATACCCCGTTTAAAAAAATGGCTCCCTTGTCTTTGCGGTACACCCCGGAAATGATCTTAATCAGGGTTGATTTGCCGGCGCCGTTTTCGCCCAACAAAGCATGCGCTTCGCCCTTGTATAATTCAAAATCAATGTTATCCAAAACCTTAACCCCGGGGAAGGATTTGTTGAGTTTTTGAATTTTGAGAATAATGTCTGTTTGTTCCATCATTTCTTTCCGATTATAAAATGATCCTGGGCTTTCCACAACCCGCCCCGGCCCATGACCTGGTTTTCTTTAACCGTGCCGGATGATAGCCTCACGTCTCTCGCCTCTTTACCCTGAATTTTTCTTATGATTCAAGACCTTGTTTTTTCTTAAATCAACTGTGAACCCCGGATGATGTTCCTATCATCCGTCTCCCCCGGATGATGTTCCTCTCATCCGTTTTTTTGAACTGTGAACCGTGAACTTTGAACCTGGAATTCTTGAATCTTATAATCTGCAATCTTGAATCAATGTTTTTGAACTATGAACCTTGGTTTCTTAATATCTTCAAATTCTCATCCGGAATATAAAGCAAATTCCACGAAGCCATGAACCCATCCGGGCTTGCCTGCAGCGAACTCAGATAACGTTTCAAAATTTTTTCATCAATATGAATTTTAAAGACGGGGTTTTGTACCGCCTCGATGCCGGCGAACACTTTGGTCCGGCCGATGGGCAACGCCTGGATCTTTTTCATCTCGAAACCGAAAAACTCTTCGTAAATGCCGTCATGCAACAAATTTTCTTTTTTTTCCGGCAAAGAAACGCCGATTAACTTTTCTAAAACAATCTTGGGACTTTTCAGGGCCGGACAAGAAATTTCAAGGGCTTGCCAGAGGCAATAAATCTCCAACGGCAGCGCGGCCGGTCCCACGGCATGACAATAGGACATAGGCTTGATCCAATCGCAGAGCGGACTCAGCAGTTGGTAGTCCTGGCCCACCAGAGACGCGACGGAAACGGAATATAAATCGAGACCGACTTTCAAGCCGCGGCTGCGGGCCGCGGCGCTGAATTTCTGGACAATTTCAAATATATTGGAATTGCGAAAATTTGTAAAGGATCGCAACCCGGCTGCTTCCCAAGCCGCCTTAAAGTCGTCCCGGTCGTATAAAGCGCCGTTGCCATGGTTCTGCAACCGGTCGATAAAAACGGCCACTCGATCTTTAAAAAGGGGCAAAGAAGCGCCATACGTTTTTTGAAACTTTTCGCAACAGGATTCGCAAAAACAGGTAAACAAGGTCTCAAAGCCGTTCACCGCCGAAGGGTAACGAATACGATCCAGCATCACACCGGTCAAATCCGGGTGTTGGACGGCTTGCCGGAAACCGGCTAAAACGTTTTCCACCGCATCCGGCTTGTTCGGGCATATAAAAAGAAAATCTTCTCCGCCCGTGCCGAGTTGCGGCCAACGGCCGATCGAGCCGACTCCTTTTTGCCCCGCGCACGTGACCACCAGGTCTTCTGCTTTAACCCGGTATCCGTTGACATCCGCCAATACCGGAAACCATAAATAGGTTTCTAGGCCGCGCTCCCGGCAAAACCGCATGATCCGGTCATAGAGTTCCGGAGCGCCTTCAACCCAAACAGCCAGTGCGTCCAGTTGCGCCTGGTCTTGGGCCCGCGCAATCCGTTCCTGAATGGCCGTGATTGAAAAGCGTTCTTGCTCTGCTTTTCCTACATAAAGCTGGCTGCCGAGCCAAAGTTCTTGCATGCCGATGAATATCCCGATGAAAGCCCCAAAAAATACCCAGCTAGAAAACCTTGGCTAGCTGGGTATTTCGGGGGGGAGAAAGGTTTACAGCTCTGGCTTTACTTGATCAATGTTGTCTTTGGATACGATAATGACCTTGGGTTCGATAAAAGTCGGGATCTTTTCGCCTTTCAAAAATTTGGCGGCCGCTTCCATGGCCATGAAACCGGTCTCCTCGACCGAATAATTGGACGTCATGTCGATTTTGCCGGATTTGATCAACGGCACTAATTCCTTGCTGAACTCCAGACCGGTCACAAATACTTTGTTTTTGTTATATTTGGCTTCTTGCAAGGCCTGGGACGCGGCCGCGGCCGCCGAATACCAATGCGTGGTCACGAGATCCACTTTCTTGCCGGTTTGCAGAAACGATTCCATGGCCGCCAAAGCGCCTTCTTTTTTCCAGCCTTCAATGGCCTGATTGTAGACGATCTGCCATTTGGGGTGTTTGGCGATCACTTCTTTAAAACCCTGAGTGCGCAAACGTTGCGGGGCTGTTCCCGGAGCGCCTTCCAAAAGCACGATATTGGCTTCGGCTTTGTTGCCGAGCAGTTTCTCGGCCATTTGGCCGAGCAGTTTGCCCATGTTGATTTCATTGGTGCCGATATATGAAACAACGCCGTCGAGGGAGCCGTCCGGATTCGGTCCGAGCGTATTCGTGAAAGTAATCAACGGAATATTCGCTTTTTTACAGGCCGCAACCGCCGGCATCAGGGCCTGGGGATCGCTGGCGCAAAGCATGATCAGATCGACTTTTCTGGCTACAAAGTTTTCAACCTGGGCCAACTGTTTGCCCGCGTCCCATTCCGCGTCCGAATAGATGACTTCGATATTGTATTTCTGGGCCGCCCGGTCAATGCCTTTTTTCTCCACGCTGAAAAATTCGACCGTGCCGGGAAGACAAACCGCCACCTTTTTCTTGGCCTGACCAAAGGCCGGGGACCATACCAGGCCCAGGGCCAACAAACCAACCAACCACACCAAAACCGATTTTCTCATAACTTTCCTCCTTAGTGATTTTATTGCGGATAATAACCTTACGGTATTTCCTCAAACCTTACTTGGCTCTTTTATCGAAAAGAGCGTTTGCTCTCTTCCGGGTAAAGCAACGAACGTGCCAAGCACGGTTCAGCCGGAAAGACCGAATATTCCTTTAAATACAATAAGTTTTCCAAAATGGTTATTACCCGCACTTGGCGACGTGCATTCCGCGCAACAGGGCCGTGGCCGAATGGGCAATTCTTTGCACGTTCAAATTAGCTGTAAGGTCAGGTGTAATAAAACAATTTCAGGAAGAAACTAGGCCCCGGCTCCTACAGAACTGTTTTTAGATGTATATTCTTTGCTTGGTTCCTCTACTGCGCGATATTAGTATCTTACAAGTTAAATTGCGCTCAAAATGGTTATAATTTTTATCCACCTTCAACGAAGTGGGGTTCGTTTTTTCAGACGGTAACTTCCTGAACACGAAACGTTATCGTAAGATGGGCAAGCGCGACACTTATGCTTTGCCGGCACCCGAATGATAGGGACTGTTACCGAATAAATTTAATCATTGCGGCGCTTGCCATTAATGCCCGAATGCCATTAGTTGTCGTCTGAAAAAGCGAACCCCACTTCGCTGAAGTCTTCCGGTTTATCCGGGTTGGGGGTTCAAAATTTTGAACCCCTACCGGTGAGGACATCTCGATACAAAAAAATATGCTTCTTTTATCCGGCGGTTAGGTGCGCACCAAGGGAAACCGGATTTCAAACCGTGTGTATTGCCCCGGCTCGCTCAGGCAGGTCATGAGCCCGCCGTGCGATTCCACGATGTGCTGGCAGATCGAAAGGCCTAAGCCCGCATTCTTTTTATTCACCTTGGTGCTGAAAAACGGGTCGTAAATGCGCGGCAGAATCTCTTGAGGAATACCGCAGCCGTTATCCTGAATGAAAAACTCCACAAACCCCTGATCCCGGTTGTTGGTAAAAACCGTTTCGATCCGGCCGCCGGCCAGGACCGCCTCGATCCCGTTCATGACCAGGTTCATGAAGAGTTGCTTGAGTTTATCTTCATCGCCCAAGATGAAAGCCCGGCTTTCTCCGGCCTCGCGTTTAACCTCAATAGCCTTGGCTTTGATGCGGTGATCCAGGAGCAAAACAACTTCGTCAAAAATATCCACCAGGTCCACATGGCGCATGGGCACTTCATTGAATTTCGAAAAAGAGAGCAGACTGCCGATGATCTTGTTGATGCGGTTCATTTCATTTTCGATTTTTTCCAGCTTGTTTTGGCCGTCCGGATCGCTCACGCGCATTTTCAGAAGCTCGAGATAATTGTGCACAATGCCTAAGGGATTGTTGATCTCATGGGCCACCCCGGCCGCCAGTTCGGCGATGGAAGAAATCTTTTCGGTTCGCAGCATATATTGTTTCAGGTTATGATCCCGGGAAATGTCTTCCACCAGCAGAATGGTGCCCAGGAAAACATAATCCTCATCCTTGAACGGCAACACGCTGATCTTCAAAATCTTGTTGCCGCCGAAAGCGGTCTCTTCCAATAAATACTTTTCCCGCAACCGGACCTTTTCCAGGATTTCGGCTTTGCTTTCCAAAGCCTTATTTTTCAGCAGTTCCTCGAAAGACTGCTCCGGTTGGTATTCCTCCTCCAGCTCCAGGATCTTGAGCGCGGCAAAGTTAATCAGGTAAATCTTGTCGTCCGGGTCCAGAATGATGACGCCGACCGGGATGTTCTTGATGATATTCTCGTTGTATTTTTTGAAATGATACAACTCCTGATTTTTTCTTTTTAATTCTTCACTGCTCAGCACAAAAGAATAGGTCAGCTTGACCAGCTTGAAGCGGTCCAGATCTTTGATCTGTTCCGTATCCACTTTATGGCCTTCTTTGAGAATGGTGACCCGGTCCGCGAACTCGAAGATCTCGTCGATGTTGTGGGAAATATAAATAATACCGGTGCCCCGGTTCTTAAGCGCCAGTATGAGCGTGTAAACCTTTTCCATCTCTTCCGGCGTCAGCTTGCTGGAGATCTCGTCCAGGATCAGCATCTCGGGATCCATGACCAAAGCCCGGGCAAATTCGACCATATGCTGTTTGGCCAGCGACAATCGGTTCAGAGGCAAGTTGAAGTCGAAGTTGAGTTTGAGTTCCGCGAACAGCGTTTTGGTTTTGGCGATAATGTCCGCATAATCGATGCCGCCATACCAGGTTCGCGGCAATTGACCCGCAAAAATGTTTTCCACGGCATTCAGAGAGGAAATGATATTCAGGTGCTGATAAACCGTTCCGATGCGGTGTTGAATGGCCGATTTGGGCGTGAAATAATCGATCTTTTTGCCGGCATATTGAATCTCGCCGCTCTGCTTGCGCAAAGCTCCGCTCAGAATCTTCACCAACGAAGATTTGCCGGCGCGATGCGCGCCGATCAAGGCGTGGATCTCCCCCTTGAACAAATCGAAATCCACCCCGCGCAACGCCTCTTTGTTCCCGTAAAAGAGGTGGATGTTCTTCATGGAGAGTAGGATTTGGGAATCGGATTTCATATCATTTTTTTACCACAAATGGCCAGGATTGCCACGGATGTTTATTTCTCTGCGGTCCTCTGCGACCCTTTGCGGTGGAATGATTCTCATTCCAGCCCGAGTTTGCGCATTTTATTATATAACGTTTTGCGGTGAATGCGCAAAAATTCGGCTGCCTTGTATTTCACGCCGTCACTCTTGGCCAGGGCCTCCGTTATTTTCTTCTTGGTAAGGGCGTCATACGTGTCGTCCAAATCGCCCGGATAATAACCCTCGACGATTTCGCGGTATTGGGCCGGCAAATGTTGCCGGCCCAATTCCTCTTCCCCGGCTTCGGCGAAGATCACGGCCCGTTCCAGGCAGTTCTTCAACTCCCGGATATTGCCGGGCCACTGATGCCGGATAAAAAGCGCCTTTACCTCTTCCGACAATTGGCGCACGTTTTTCTTGTAGATCTGGTTGAAATAATTCAGAAAATAGTCGGTCAAGAGGACCAAGTCGTCTTTTCTCTCCCGTAAGGGCGGCAGATGAATCGTGACCACCGAAATACGGTAGTAGAGATCGGCCCGGAAACGGTTGGGATCCAACAACTGTTCGATCTTTTTATTGGTGGCCGTGATGAGGCGCACGTCGGTGCGAATCGACTCCATGCCGCCCAAGCGCTGGATTTCACCGTCCTGCAACACCCTTAAAATCTTGGGTTGGGTCTGCAGACTCATATCCCCGATCTCATCCAAAAAAATGGTGCCGCTGTCGGCCAGCTCGAACTTCCCGGCCCGGGTTTTGATCGCATCGGTAAAAGCACCCTTTTCATGGCCGAACAGTTCGCTCTCCAGGAGCGTATCCGGAATGGAAGCGCAGTTGACCTTGATCCAGGACCGGTCTTTGCGCCGGCTCTGAAAGTGAATGGCGCCGGCCGCCAATTCTTTGCCGGTGCCGCTTTCACCCGTAATCAAAACCGGCGCGTCGGTACGGGCCACCTTGGTGATCTCGGCCATGATCCGGTGCATGGTTGGGTTTTGAGTGATAATCGGAAAAATTTCATTGCTTCTTTCAATCTCCGGCCGCGATTTGGCCAATTGCTGAATCTCGTTCAATAACTCCTTGATTTTAAGCGGTTTGATGTAAAAATTGAGCGCCCCATACTTCATGGAGTTGACCGCGTTTTCAATGGACGGATAGCCCGTGATCATGATGATCGGGATTAAAGGATCGGCCGCCTTGACGTTTTTCAAAAGATCGATGCCCTTGAGCTTGGGCATTTTCATGTCCATGATGATCAGATCGATCTTATGGGTGTTCAGGGTGGAGAGCACTTCTAGAGGATCGACCGTGTACAAAGCCTGAAACCCGTTGGCGGACAGAATTTCCGCCAGGGAAAGACACATCTCTTTTTCATCGTCCACAATCAGGATTTGAAAGCTCATGATCCCTTAACCTCCACGCAGAGCGACTTAAAAATCGGGACTATATTTTCATCTTAATACAGGATATCTCAAAAATCAATAATGCGGCATGAGGGAGCATTATTTTTCCAAGAGGTCCTGATGGTTATGAGCCCCCACGCCGAGAAGATGTGCGTTATCCGGGTGATCAAGGGCAAAGAGCGGTTTGGGCCAACCCAAAACCATGACCAAATTGTAAAAAATGGGACAGGCAAACTATGCACATTGGCAGTTAAATTTCCCTTTATATTTTGGCTTGTCACCCAAACCGAAATATTTTATATTCCGACTTTTATCCGTTCCGGTAAAGGAGGGACTATGGATTTCGGTGATGACCCGCATCTGGATGTCTGCCAGAATATGAATTTATAAAAAATTTTGTATAGCGCCAATTTTCCCGGATGGACATCGATGAAGCGAATGGAATTATCAAAAAAACAAGGTCTTCTTCCCCCAGTTTCTTGATGGCCTCGGCAGCGTCGGCTTTATCGAACAACCGCACCTCTTTGCTCATTTTTTTCTCCGTATGCGTTTCACTTTTTTCTTCGCCCTGAACCAGCTCCGCTCTCCCCAATGGAAGGCCAATTTTCCGAACATTTTACCGTCATCTTCTATCCGCGCCCAGCCTCTGCCGTTAATCTCATCCGTCTCATCGTTCCCGATAAAGGAAAATTCAAGGCGCGGCTTGCCTTCAACCGTCTCAATTTCATAATCCATGTCGCCGTGAACATAACCGAACTGAAAAATGCCCTGGTCGCCTTTGCCGAACTTAAAATAGCCTTGCTCTTCAACGTTGATGAAATCCGGGTCCCATTGCTCCATTTCAGTAATACGCCAGATACCCAAAAAAGGATTCCTTTCCATTTTTGATCCTTTCTTTTTTATTCGATTTAAATTATCTTAATTTCAGTCGAATTGTCAAGAACCGCCCGTTACCAAGACTGCTATGGTTAAGGCGCTTAGGACTAAAATTGACATGCCCGACGGGAAATCCATTACGAAAGGCCATTCATGAATCGTCCTGATGAATCCCCAAAAATTCCAGTTCTTTCCGAAATCTGTCTTGTTTGCCGGAATGATTCTTTTCAACTGATCCATCAAAAAAAACAATGGCAATATCTGCGCTGCCGGCGCTGCGGCCTGGTCAGCCTTTATCCCCGCCCAACTCGGGAAGACCTGCTCAAAGATTATGACACTTATCTGCCGGCCCAGGCTGAAAACATCGTGCAATGGGGCCGCATGATGAGTCGGATCAATCGCACATCCGCCGACTTGATCGAAGCCTCGGCCGCCTGCAAAGGCCGCCTCCTGGATATCGGCTGCGGTTACGGTTTTTTCTTAAGCGAGATGCAGCAACGCGGCTGGCAAACCGAGGGCATCGAGATCTCGGCCGTGGGCCGGGCCTATGCCCGACAAACCTGGAACATCCGCGTGCATGCCGAGACTTTGGAAGCCTTGACCTTGCCGGAAAATCATTTTGACGTTGTGACCCTTTTTTATGTGATCGAACACCTGCTTGATCCCCTCAGCCTATTGCGCGAAGTCCGGCGCATCCTCAAGCCGGGCGGCCTGATTCTGCTGCGCTGGCCCCATACCGCGCCCATGCTGAAAGTTCTGGGACCGTTCGTCAAAAACTACGACTACTTTCACACCCCCTTTCATCTCTATGATTTTTCACCCGCCACCATTGTCCAACTGCTCGATCAAGCCGGGTTTGCCGGAGTCGCCACCCGGATCGGCGGCTACTCCCTGCCGGCCAAGCGCCTCAACCGCTGGTTCACGGTCTTGTGCGGCACTCTGGCTGAAACCCTTTACTCGCTCTCGGCCCGGAAATTTCTGATGCCCGGAGTAAGCAAAACAACCCTGGCCCGAAAGCCAAGAATTGAGATCGGCTTAACAGGATAACTGAGCTCAGGCAGATAGCCCATAGGCGTTAAGACTGCGGGAAAAACAGTGGGAAAGATGACCCAATTTTTGATCCAATATCCTTTTTTCAGCCTCGACCTCCTGATGGCTGTGCCGGTGCTCGTCCTCTTTCTGTTTCGTGAGGATCTGCGCCGACCCATGCGGCGCATGGCGCTCTGGTCCCTGCCTTTTGCCCTGACCGAATGCCTGTTTTACCCGCGCTATTGGGACCCGCCGGTCTTGTTCGACAGCATTGCCTATCTCGGTTTTTCCCTCGAAGATTTCCTGTTCGTGGCCTTGTTGGGCATGCTCTCCGCCTTTAGTTATGCCGGCTTGAGCCGCAGCGGTTATAAACCGCTCAACCCTTGCTTTCCAACTAAAAAAATGGTACGAAAAGGCGCTCTGATTATTGGCAGCGCCTGCCTCGCGGCTATTTTCCTGGTCTATTGGGGTTTGCCCGCAATCTATGCGGCCGTGGGTTGTATGGAATGCGGCACGATTCTTATTTTACTTTTTGTTCGCAAAGACCTCCGGCGGCCGGCGCTTTATGGCGGTTTGGCCACCTTGGCCGTTTACACCCTGATCGCTTTGGTTTTGAATCTGATCATTCCCGGGGTTTTTACCCGGTTTTGGCATACCGAGGAGCTTCTGAATCATTATTTCGCCGGAATTCCTATTGAAGAGTTGCTCTATGCTTTTTCCGCCGGTTTCGCAGCCACGGTCTTTTATCCTTTTGTTTATTCATTAAAATTCTTCAGAAAGGTCAGCGCATGAAAAAACTTCTCTCCTGGCTCCAGGCTTCCCGGCCCGCTTCCCAGGCTTATATTTTCTTCCCCCTTTTACTGGGCCAGGCTTTCTGGGTGCAGCAGGGTCACAACCTGTATTGGCCTTTCGCGGTTCTGACCTGGCTTTTCGGTCTGGCCATTCAACTCTACATTGTCTATGCCAATGATTACATTGATGTCGAGGTCGACCGCTTGAACGTCACTTATACCCCTTTTTCCGGCGGATCCCGGGTTCTGGTCGAAGGCAAAATCAGGCGCGGTGCCCTGGCAATTGCCGCCTGGATCACGGTCGGCGCCAACCTGGGGCTGGCCCTGGTTTTTTCTCTGTCCGACCGGCCGTTGGCCGTTCCTTTTATTCTTTTCTCTTTACTGCTCCTGTGGCTCTACAGCTATCCGCCCGTGCGCCTTTCTTACCGCGGCGGCGGGGAACTGCTGCAGATGATCGGCGTGGGATTGGTTCTGCCCCTCTTCGGCTACTACATCCAGGCCGGCGTCTTGGGATCGTTCCCGGTCCGGTTCTTAGCTCCTTTTCTGCCCTTGCAACTGGCCTGCGCTTTCAGCACCACCCTGCCCGATGAACCGTCCGACCGCGTGGGCGGCAAAAAAACCGTTTCCGTGCTCTTGGGTTTGAAACCGTCCAAAGGCCTGGTTCTGTTTCTGCATGCATCGGCCATTGTATTGTACGGGTTATTCATCGCCCGTTTCCGTCCGGCACAAAACGCGCTTCCGGTTCTGGTTATCCCGGTTGCCGCCTGGTCGGCCATGTTTTATTTTTCGCGCCAAGCTCAACCCGGCACCCGCGCCATGTTTTTCTTTGTCTCTTTTTCCATTCTGGCCACCGTGGGCTTTACCGCGGCCATGGCTTGGGAGCAGTTTGGATGATTCTAAGCAGGGACGAACGACGTAGAGCCGACGAATCATTCGGCTCTACGGAGCCGTTCGCCCCTACTTAGACGAATAGGCTATAGAACATCAAAAAAATAAAAACCGATGATACCTGAAAATAAAGCGCTTAAATTAATAAAGAAATGCAAAACCGCTTACCAATATAAAAGTCGATCTTTATATTTATGGGGCTTGTTCATAGCCTTTTTGTTTTCTACGGTCATAGCCTTAATGATAGAAAATGATTTTCAATTCCCTTTTGTATTGTTTTTTCTTCTTACTTTCGCTTTTTGGCTCGTTGCTTTCTGGATTAATTTATCATCTAAAATCCTTACGATTCGTTTTCTTTTGATGTATATTCAGGATCTTATGTTTTTCCCTATGCCCTCAGATGACCAGTATGATCATCTTTTTATAAATAGGGCTTTAAGATCGTTTCACCCTCTTTTTAAAAATCATTCTGCCGTAATGTATGTATTGGGTCGAATCCTAATTTTTAAAAACCAAGCAAAAGCAGGGCTTGATCTTATCAACCTTGCGATTGAAAAAGATGCCAATCTGAACACATTCGACTTAAAATCTCGATTAAAAGAAAAAGATGCCGGGTACCTGATAACTTCCTTACAAAACGATCAAAAATTAAAAAGGGCCTGGAACATTTACCGAATATGGAACAACAAATTGGTTCGATACTCTTTAGTGATATCCTGTATTATCGTGATCGCATTAAATATTCTCGTCCAAACAATAAAAATATTTACAAAATAATTACTTACATGCCAAGGGGGTTCCTATGTACTACATTCTTTTTTATAAAACCGTTGAAAATTATGTTGAAACACGCGCACCTTTTCGCGAGGAACACTTGGCCCTGGTACGGGCCGCCCATAACCGGGGAGAACTCGTGATGGCCGGCGCCCTGGCCGATCCGGCCGATAGTGCCGTGCTCATGTTTAAGGGCGAGAGCCCGGCCGCGGCCGAGCATTTCGTGAAAAATGACCCTTACGTGAAAAACAACCTGATCGCGGAATGGAAAATCCGGCCCTGGACGGTGGTGATCGGAGGATAGACTGAAGACTGAAGCGATTTAGACTATAGACCAGCTTAACCGTAGAGGCAATTCTACCGCTTGCGGAAAGAATAGCAATCACCCTTCTTGGGCGATGATACCTTTTGTTCCGCCAATTCGGCGGAACAAAAATGTTTCTTCTTGTCTGCGATCATCTGCGTCAATCTGCGGTTAAAAAATTCTTTTTTTATGCGGGTCAGGAACGGCCGAACAACAAGACGAACATATCGAAAATATCTTTACGAAAATGATGCAACATCTCTTTTTTCATGAGTTTGAGGGCTTCAAAGGGCGGGAGCTTCACTTTATAGGGCCGTTCCGAAGTGAGCGCGTCGAACACATCCGAGATACTGCAGATCCGGCCGTAGAGATGGATTTCATCTCCTCTCAAATGATAGGGATAACCGCTGCCGTCTTCACGCTCATGATGCTGCATCACAATGATTTTACATTCCTTGCTTAACTGGTTCCTTTCCGACAGAATTTTAAACCCTTCCTCCGGATGTTGGCGCATGATCGCCATCTCTTCTTCCGTAAACTTCCCGCGCTTGTTGATCATAGCCGGATCGATATTGACCTTGCCGATATCGTGCAGAAAAAAGCCGGCGCCCAATTCGTGCATATTATGGTCTTTGGTGTTCTTGAAGAGCGCCTTGGAAAGCAATACCGACAAAACTCCCACATTAACCGAATGGGTGTAGGTATAGTAATCATGCGAAGTGATATTGAGCAGATGATGGGAGGTTTCATTGTCTTTCAGGATCAAATCAACGATATCGGTCACCCCGACCTTGAATTCGCCGATATTTTCATGCGTCGGGTTTTCGAGTAGTTTATTCATGATGCCGATGGAGATATCGTAAACCACCTGTGCTTTTTGAGGCGCGGCCATCTTCTTGTCATAGATCACTTCTTTTAATTCATTTGGAATCAATTTTTCCGGTTCCCATTTTTGGGGGATGGGCAGATCCACGTTGGTATAGGGCTTCACCTCCTCATCCGGGTCCCCGGCGCTGCCTCTCTCCGTATCGATCGTGACTTTGGCGATGCCGCTCTCTATCAGCTTGTTTATTTGCTTTTCCGAACGGATAATAAAACTATTTTTAAAAAACGGATGTTGGTGCCAGGATTGCGAAAGGATCACATACATACCGGTTTTTAAGTTTTTTGTACGAACCGTTTTTAACATGAACCGTGCCTAAAAAAACCAATATACGCCCATAAAAAGAGCACCTAATTAATGATTTTCAAAATTAGCGCCGCTTATATAATCTTAATTAGGCAATAATTATCAATAGTTATATTATCTATGAACATTCCTTAACATATATGATTAATGCAAAGGGTTTGCCAAATAAAAATATTCCGCCACAGGTCGCGGAATATTTTTATCCAATCCACCTGCGGCGGATTTATACAAAGGATGTAATGACCCGGGCGCGATAATACGCTCTCCGTTCACCCCGAGCTCTTCAACAAGCTCATGCTTTGACACGCTCAGCATGAACGGAATTGCCGTTCGATTTTCCCTCTCCGTTCGCCCTGAGCACATGATTTTGCATCCGCAAAATCATCGGTCGAAGGGCTCATAATAAGGGCGGTATCTGCGGCTAAAAATCCTAAGATTTTGTCCAACCCTTGGCGGGATAATATAGGCGGGTCTGCAGAAATTTGCGGTTCAAAAAACTCTTCTAAGGTACTCACATTCAGACGCACCTCCGTGCGTCTCTACAAACGAGCGTGCCAAAGTGTGCCCATACTTTCTCACCTTCACACTTTCTCACATTCTAACGCTCTTTCAATCTGTTGCACGACCTTCTCAAGATCCTTCAAGTGCTCGATCGTGTAGTCCGGTTCCATTAATTTAAGAACCTCGCCCGTGGTGTGTAGCTTTGAAAAAAACGGATACGCCTCTTCGGCACGCCAACCGCGCGCAAAAGCCTCTTCAATGGTTTCCGCGGCATAGTTGCCCTGGTTCACCTTGATCGTGATCATGCCGAGCCGCTTGGCGCCGAACATATCCTGCCAGAAACGGTCGCCGACCATGACCGCGCGCGAAAAATTAAACCCGATCTCTTTTTGCGCCTGCTCCCACAAATACGGATACGGCTTCTGGATGTTCCGCTCCTGAGATGCATAGAAATAATGTTTGTCCACGTTCATTTGCTCATCGTATTTGGAAAAAAAATGGCTGAGCCCCAAACGCACGATTTTACCCGCCTGCTTGATGGGCGGGCCGTTGGTGATGAGTGTGAGGGGATATTTCTGATAAAGGGCATTGAGCGCCACGTTGGCTTCGGGCGCGCTGGTCATGATGCCGATCTTGCAGTCCCAATATTTCTCCACTCCGGCTGCGACAATGAGCGCGTCATGTTCTTTATTAAAATGATAACAGAGTTGGTCAAAATGATCTTTGGCATTGGAATCACCGGAGCGGATCCGGTTGATCACGGCCATGGCTTCCGTGGGCCGGGCTTTCAAACCGATCTGGATCATGGCCTTGACCGACATGAGCAGGGTGGTTTCCAAAAAATCCGAAGGCATGTACAGCACCGAGTCCAGATCAAAGTGAATACATTCGATTTTTGCTTTTGTCATAGATCACCTCTGAATTATTCTCGCGCCACGACGCTAAGCCGCCAAGGTTTTTT
>RPPU01000033.1 GCA_003819975.1 Desulfobacteraceae bacterium | reverse complement strand
CAGGGTGTCGGTAGCCGTCCAGCGCAAGGCGCCCAATTCCGGCATCTGCACAAAGCGGCGCTCCATACTGGACAAAATATTTGCGGTGGTGAGTGCTATAACGGCTTGAGCATCCGTCACAATGGCCTGCAAACGGGAGTCCGGCCGATTTAGACGCGGAGGATAGGAAGGAACTGCGATCGCGCCCGCATATAAACAACCGAAAAAGGCGCAGACATATTCGAGGCCGGCCGGATACAGCAATAATACCCGCTCGCCGGCTGCGCCCTGACTCTGCAACCAAGCGCCGATGGCCTTTGCGCGACGATCCAATTCCCCATAAGTCAAATACGCTTCTTCATTTTCCCCATTTGCCAAAAAGGCGTAAGCACGTTTGTTGGGGTGCTGCAGAGCCCGCAGGCTGAGCAACTCGACTAAACTCGAACAGGAAAAGATCGCGTCAGGCGAATCGGAAACCTGCGGTATATCTTGCAAAATTTTTTTCTTCATGAACGGATACCCTTATTTTTTATATTCCGGGCAATGGCCGACTTCAGTTCTTCAGCCATTTATAGCGTTGCATCATGATGAGGTAATCGCCTTTTGATCGTCTTTGCGCTCATTCGTCCAGATCCGTTAACGACCTGATGACTTTTATTTCTTTTCCGTCCGGTCCTTTTTGTTTCTCTTTGCGCGCATTTTCCGGCTTTTCGCGCCCCCCCCTTGAATTCGCGTAATTTTTGAATCGCATACGCTTTACAATAGCGGCCCATGTTCGCCATATGGCTCACCCCTTTTTGGCCTCTTTTTGCCGCGCCGGATCCGGATAACCTCTTGTGCTTCCGGCCGCCGCTTAATCGAGAAACCGGCTTATTCGAGCTGGAGTGGACACTTCGCGAAATTCCGGTTTATACCTAAAAAAAAAGCGCGAACCGCTCTGGATGCTGAATGGGGCGGAAAAAACCACTGAAAGGCGAAAAGCAGACATGAGAGACTCGATTCAAACGGGCCGCTTTTCCAACTTTATAATGGAAAGAGTCAATCGTTTTCATATCTCAAACCTGAACAGCGGCAGCTTGTTCTCTACCGTGTAAAGTCACACCCGCAACAGACGCAACCCGGTTTTTTATCGATTCCTTGCCTCCCGGTTCTTTTATGGTTTCCTCGATGCGCCTGCCCCCTCAACTATTGACCCCTTGGCTCCGGAATTTTTGATCCTTTTTGTCTGACATTTGATATATCAGGCGGAAATGAAAATATCCTGAAAATATTGCCGTCGATTGCTATTTGTATAAAAGAATAGGCTTGCCTATGGGAATATCCTTACCCCTCCTTTCGATTCACACCCTGGCGCGTCGCTTCTTCCATATGTTTACGCAGACTCAAGGGCCGCATGTCTGTCCAAACTTCCTTGATGAAAGCCAAGCATTCCTCTTTGAGGCCCTTTTTGCCCGCGTCCCGCCAACCCAAGGCATTTTCTCGGTATTCCGGCCAAATCGAATATTGTTCTTCGTGATTTAATACAACCTTATAAACCGTTAAATCCTCTTTTTCGTCCATACTCATGGTGCGCTCCTGTTCTTTTTAAGTTGTTTAAACCCGCCATTTTCCGCAACGGCCGTCAGCCGCTCCGGCTTCATTGAAAAACCAATGACGGACAAAATGAGAAAATCCGCTTGTTGATTTGCTCTCGCCAAAACCGATCATAACCTCGCTTGATCCGGCCTAACGTGACCGGTTTTATTCAGACCAGAACCGCCAACCCGTTTAAGTACGCTTTCTTTAAAAGGAGGCATTGCCGAACAACCTTGGGTGTTGGATCAGGTAAGTAGCTCGAATGAAGGGGAAAAAAGCGGACGAGGCATGTTTGATTCGAAAAAACCAGGTTTTCAGCATCTATCAGGAACTGGGACATCATTCTTTGCACTGAACGATCAAGCCGTAACAGGTTGAACATGAAAGCTGACAAAAAACCATCTCAATACTTAACACATGTAGATACTGCCTAATCAAGGTGCGTAACATAACAATAAAGCCATCAAGATGTCAAAAGAATACTTTAAACTCTATACAATATTTCTATTTAACTTGATTTCATATGTATTTCAAACGAGTCAAAATCAGATTTTTTCATTCTGCTTAACTAAAAAATTAAGCATAGATGATTTAAAATAGCGTATAAATTGCATAATATGGATTTGCATTTACGAGAGCTTACGCTTCAAATCGATATGTCTGACAATTAGGGACAGATCGTCGAATCGTCACAAAGACCGTCAACGTCTATAAATTTAAGTTTTCTTGGAAGGATATGGCCGCGATTCAATTCATTTTATAGGCTGAGCAAATTCTTGAGCGGCAAATAAAAAATCGCGACGGTCAGGCTCGCGCCGGTCAGGGACCCGAGCATAATCCACAAGGCGGATTGCCGGCGGTTAAACTTGAAAAAGACGGACAAAATAGAAGCGGATAAAACGCCGAAGCCTTTCAGGGGAATTCCGGAAACCGCCATGACCGCCAAAGGCTTGTATTTGGTCCAGCGGGTCCAAAAATCGCCTTGAAAACGAGCCGTCGCCTTTTCATGAGCTTTCTGGAACCATCGGCGTACGCGCGCCGGAATCGGAAGATACCGGGACGAAGTCTCTATCAAAAACCAATAAAGCGGTAATTGAAAGAGATCGATCAGCAAAGCAATGGTCAGGGTTTCCCACCAGGAATATTTAACCAGCAAACAAGCCAGGATGGCCCCGGTTCGCCCGGCCGTCAGATAAGCAGCGGTCACAATACTGAAAATAGCGAGAAGAGACATACCGACCTTACGACACCTTGTATAAAAAATCCCGGACAAGTTCTGTTTGTTTATTCGGACAACCGCGACCCTTCTGTTTTTCTTTGCCGCCAGATGCGGTGCCGTAATCGGCGCAGATCCTTGCGGCCCTCGCGGGTAAAATTTCGACGGTAAAATTCTTTGGTATAAAGCCAGAAGATAATCAGCGTGTCCCCGCAAGCCCGGTAATAGCTTTGATGCGTTTTGCTTTTCGGATAAACGACCCGGATCGGCGCAAACCCGGTGCGCAGACCGGCCAGGGAAATTTTGAGAATGACTTCGGTCTCCACCGCAAAACGATTGTAGGCCACGGCGCGCAGCACCGGCACACAAGCCGGCAGCCGGAAAAGGCGGAATCCGCATTGGGAATCCTGTATCTTTTGCCGGCAAAAATTACTGGCGATCCAACTGCTGAAACGGTTGCCGGTGCGCCTGAAAAACGGTATTTTCCATTTTTCTTTGAACCGTGAACCGATCATAAAATCGAGTTGATCTCTTTGTAGAATCGCCACCATGCCGGGCAAGTCATCCGGCAAATGTTGCAAATCGCTGTCCATGGTGACCAGCAGATCGAAATCATGCTTCAGAACCCAGGCATAGCCGGTCTGCAGGGCCGCGCCCTTGCCGCGATTCTGTCTGTGCGCGATAACCGCGACCCCTTGATCGCAAAAAGTTCGGGCGATCTTAACCGTCTCGTCGCTCGAACCGTCATCGACCACCAGGATCTGCGTCGTTAAAGGAAGCAAATCCCGGATTAACTGCTCCAAAGTCACGGCCGCGTTATAAGCCGGTATAAGGACACAAATTTTAAAAACCGGGTTGGATAACCGCAAATCTGCGGGCATGGGGTCCTGCCTTAAGCCTTCTATCAAAGAATAATCCGGCTCCTCGGAATAGGGCTGCATGGATTGGGATCTCTGCATCGATTAAATAATAAGGGTGGTTTGTTCAGGCCGCAGAAGTGTTTTTTTTGGCCGCGATAAAATCAGCCAAAACCGCTATGGAAGCCAGGGCCTCGCGGCCGACTTCCTCATCCGCGATAATGACCCCGTATTTTTTTTCCAAGGCCACTACAATCTCCAGGGCATCGACCGAGTCCAGCCCCAGACCTTCGTTACCGAAAAGGGGGGCCTGATCTGAAATTTCTTCCGCCTTAATATCTTCCAACCGTAAGGTATCGATAATAAGCTGTTTTAATTCGTTTTTTAAAGCTTGCTTATCCAAATTCCGTATCACTCCCTTATTTATTCCAGATTTGATCTCTGGTTAAAAATCTTATGCCCAAAGGCTTCTATTATTATCGGGTTTTGTATAATATGCGTTGACCCCGGTAATTGTCAAGAACCATGAGCACCGAGTTGCGCCCGGGTTAAAAAAATCATCAGCGCGATAAAATGGATAAAAATCGCACAAAAACAATAAGTTACAAGACATTGCCGCATAAAGGAAAAAATATGCATGAACATCGTTATCATGGCGCCCTGGAACGTCTGCGCTCTCCGCAGCGGATTGCCTTACTTGAAATGGACCGCGTCCTTGAACTGAGCCTGGTTGATTTGGCTGTGACAACCACTTTGGATGTGGGGATGGGGACTGGACTTTTTGCCCAGGTTTTTGCCGAACAAGGCATTCAGGTGACCGGCATTGACCCGAACCCGCAGATGATTGAAGCTGCCCGTAAATTCATTCCCCAAGGTTCTTTTCAACAAGCCTCAGCCGAGGAACTCCCCTTCCCGGCCGGCGCTTTTGATCTGGTTTTTTTCGGCCACGTCCTGCATGAAACCGACGACCCCCTCCGCGCCCTCCAGGAAGCCCGGCGCGTGACCCGCCAACGAGCCGTGATCCTGGAATGGCCCTATCGCGAAGACAGCGAAGGCCCGCCCCTGCGGGAACGCCTGCAACCCGAAACCATTCAAACCCTGGCCCAAGACGCCGGTTTTCAAAGTTTTCAGCGCACGACCCTAAAGCACATGGAATTCTATCGTTTGGATATTTGAATAAAACATGGATGCAGTATCCTACAATATACGAAGCAGTAGCAATAAGGCCAGAATAATGAAAAATCCGTAGGGTTCGAGGCGCGCAAAATAATATTGATAACGCGCCGGTAAAAATCCCATCAGGATTTTCGAGCCGTCCAAAGGAGGAATCGGAATCAGGTTGAAGACCGCCAAGACAATATTGATCCGGATCAACCAAAAAAAGACCGTGGCCAACACCTTGTTGGAATAGACAGGTTCCAAGTGCGAAATGAAAATCGCCGCAACAGCTAACAGGATATTGGTTAAAATTCCGGCGGATGAAACCAGGATCAGGCCGGCGCGCCTCGGCCGCAGGTTTTGAAAATTCACCGGCACCGGCTTGGCCCAGCCGAAGCCGACAAAAAACAGCATGAGCGTGCCGATGGGATCGAGGTGTTTCAGCGGATTCAAGCTCAGCCGTCCCATCAGCTTGGCGGTCGGATCGCCCATCCGATACGCGACCCAGCCGTGCGCCAATTCATGAAAAATAATAGAATACAAAAGCGGAATAGCCATCAATATAAAAGCCTTAGGATCTCGCAATAAATCGGTAATCAGTCCCATTTTTGATATTAACCGTCTTTCTTAATAATTTGATTCTCAACCAGGCCTAAAATTAACACTAGACCCCGGGATGTCAATACCGAGAGAGAGAACAGGGGTGGATAACCTATCCGATAATGGGCTGAATTTTAAGCAAAAGCAAGATGGCCATATATAAAATTTTCTAAAATCCGTTCAAAAGGATTTGGAAACCATTCCCAAAAAGGATTTACAAAAAATTCAGGAGAGTATCGAAGGCCTGACCGACAACCCGTGTCCCCCTCGGATCTGAAAAATGGATGGGAACAGGAACATTAACTTTCAGGATCTAAAATCAATTCTTCCGGTTAATAAGATTAACGGTAATACCGATAACAGCGGCTTTCTCCGCCGGATCGCTCTCCGCGATCATAAGCGTCATGGCCACAAGAGCATTATCCGCGACCCGCTTTCCGCCGTCTTTACGATAAAGGAGGTTATTCTTTTCCATGAACCATAGAAATAAAGCCGCGGCAATACGCTTATTGCCGTCGACAAAGCTATGATTTTTGACCAAAAAATACAGCAAATGCGCTGCTTTCTCCTCCAAGCTTGGATACACGTCCCGGCTGTCGAACGTTTGCATAATTGCCGAGAGCGAACTGTGAAGGTTATCATCTTTCTCTTTACCGAATAAATCCGATCCTCCAAATCGAACCTTTAAGCGGTCAATCACTTTCCGAGCCTCATTGTAAGAGATGCCTTTTGCTTTGGTCTTTTTAACGTATCCCGGTACAACACGCTGATGATCATAATCGTCCAGCAACTCAAGGGCGTAGGCGTAATCCGTCACGACTTTAAGCAAAGCCTTGGCTTCATCCGAACCGACCTCATGTCGGTCCAGAACATGCTCAACAAGACGAAGAGACTGGCGCAATTCCTTAAGCCGCCGTTCATTGAGGGTATAACCTTTTAAAATATGCTCGCGTAATACGCGGGTGGCCCAGATACGAAATTGGGTACCACGCTTGGATTTTACGCGGTAACCTACTGAAATAATTACATCTAAATTATAAAACTTAATTACACGTTTGACCTTACGTGCCCCCTCCCATTGAACTACCGAGGAATCCTCGGTAGTTGCTTCCTCTCCTAATTCATCTTCTTTATAGATATTACGGAGATGAAGGCCAACCGTATCCGTATCTTTATCGAAAAGACTGGCCATTTGCCGCTGGCTCAACCAAACGGTTTCCTTATCAACCTTAACTTCCAGCGCCGGACTCCCATCATTCGCTTGATATATAACCACTTCGCCTTTGTTGCCGATTTTGAGCGATTTGTTTTCCGTCTTATCTATCTTTTTCCGCGGCATATAACACCTCGCTGATGAAAATGAGTCCGTCTCTTGAACTCTACCAGCCCGATAAGAGCTCGGCGTTCTCCACCCACATGGCAAAGTAAGGCTCTTTTGCATTTCTTTTTTTCATATAGATTAAAAATGGGCGATCAAAAACGAAATAGGTCGGGATAGGGGCGCAAACCATCTTTGCCTCGGATTGGAGTTCGGCCCCGCCTCGATCCAAGCGAAATGAAATATCCTGTTGAGCGATCATTAACGGTTGCCCCTTCAACTTGGCATTTGCAAACCGTTTGCCTTCCAATTCCGAAAAACGGTGGGAAACTTTCCAGAAAAGATCCGGGACGAGCAACACATCATTGGGCCCGATCCTCTCAAACAAGTCACTACGGCCGGGGGATTTCTTTTTAAGCGCCTCATATTGGGCGCATTCCTTTTCCACCCGCCGGATGGCTGCTGCCAGTGTTGCTTCGCGCTTGATCCGCGCAACTACGATTTGGCTGGGAGATGAACCGGCGCAGAGATCGATGGCAAATTCCAGATTCTCCTCTCCATCCGGCCACGGTTTCCGGAATAGAATGCGGGGTTGCGCGCGGAGTTTGTAATAAGCATAATCGTCCTCGGGCCGGATTCCAAAAGAACGTACTTTTGTCTTTTGGCCCTGGAAATCGCTGAACTCAAGCGGCTTATTGTTTTGAAAATAGGGCAGAGTGAATTTAATGCTCGATTCGAGATAGGAATATACGATCAGAGCGTCGGCCGCGCCTGAAAACATGGGCGCCGGCTTGGCCGGGAACAGCTTCTTAAGATCGGCTTTGATTTTCAGTTCAATACCGTCCTGCTTTCGGCCGATTGCCAAATATTGTGATTGATCCGGCAAATCCGGCCGCGGGTCCCGGGCTTTATTCAAAAGGCTCACGGTTTCTTGCGACCCATTCAACAGAATAGGGCCATCGGCGCTATCCTGCTCCAGCAATTTCCAGGCGGACAAAAAAGAGGCACACCAAACAATATTAGCCCCCTCCTGAACCGCGGATTCCATCACCGGCACAACTTGCGTATGCTTAAGCTTCTGCGACGAACCGTTGAAAGTCGGGGATGCAACCGGGCCATTGTTTTCAGCAAACAAAGAGAGCGCTATCACAACCATCAATAATAACAATATTATGACCAATCTGTGCATCGTACAGATCTTTTCGCTCCAAAAGAAGTAGTTTTAGTCCCCAAAATCGTCATGGCTTTTCTTTCAAATGGTCTCGATCGGTTCGGTGTTTGAAGTCCGTTCCGGAGAATTTTCCGTTTTCTGTGGACGGAGTGGACTTGATGGACCTTGTGGAAGGAGCTATAAATTTGGATTTGCGGCTTTCCGAGCGAATGCGGTAGAGCCTTTCGGTAAAACCGCCTTCATTTTTAAAGGCTTCTGCCTGGGAGGCGAGTTGGCGGTCAAGCAGGCTACAGGCAACCGTCAAGAGCACCAGCGCGACATTGCCAGCGAGTTCGGGGTAAGCCGATCGATCGGTTTGTTTAGGAGTTGTTGAACGACTTTGTCCGCCCGGTCCACTTTGTCCACGATCATGCTCTTTCTTCACCCAGGCTGCCACTTCATCGGCCGTGGTGCACCGGCGGTCGATCAGGTTCTGGCGCCGCGGATCGTCGCGTTTCCAGATCGACAAACGACGTTGACGCAAAAAATCCTCATAATCAAGCCGCAACTCCTCCAGGCTGGCCCGAGCGACATTGGTGAGTTTGAGTTCGGTTTTTTTTGAGGTCCCCGACGCCTGACTTCCTTCGGCGATATTTTGCACGCCGGACCGCGCGGCCTGCACCATTTGGTCGCAAGTGCGGCTGCGTTTATCGATGTAACGGTCGACAAAACGAACGGTCACATCATAAATCAACTGCGCCACCTGAAAACTTTTTAATTTTCGGTAGCCGCCGTGTTTCGGAATCAGGCATTGATCGTCTGACATATAAGGCTGCTTTCCAAAAAAATAATTAAAATTTTTATGCGGCTTAAATAAAACAATATCGATTCTTTATAATTATCAAAAAAACCGGGGAAATCAATATTATACGCCATTATTGGCTACAGCTACCCCTTTAACGAAATAAAACCTAAAACAACGAGTAGGCCGAAAACTATAAAACAGGCGCCTCCAATAATGAATGGAAGGCGGTAATGATGTTCGGAAACCTTAAACCCTAATCGCGAATTCCATTTTACGGCAGAACGACTGGCTGGCTTATTCACTAAAATAAAGAATATCCCAAACATAATCGCTATTATGCCCTGTAATTGTGAGCTCATAATTTAGCCTCCAATAAAATTTATATGGTTTCCCAATATTTTTTAAACATAATTGATAAAATCTGAATGATCAATAGATCATGACACTCTATGATTTCTTGTCCTACTTCACCCAAAACGGCACTTCCGGGGTTTGAAACACCTTTCTCTGCTGTTGCAAAAGCACTTTGGCATAAGCCGTATGTCGGCCGCGTTGGGGTTGCCAGAGATAGCGGTTGGTGTTTGCGCCCGTGATGCCCAGCAATTGCCCGTCCAAAAACCACTCCACTCGGGTCACGGGCCGGCTGGTCTCGACGATCAGGGGAAAGCGTTCCAGGTGATCCGGGATGCGGGGATCCAAAATATTGTATGGGGACAGACAAACAACTATACCATCCCGGTTTTTTATTGGTTTTGGCCATTTTCTGAGTCTCCAAATTGATATACAAAAAATCAATAAGTCGAGAACTATTACTTTACAAATCTCATGTGATTATCTATTATTTACATATCTCATGTGCCAATGGCATAAGGAGTTTAGCCAACGCTCTGCGTTGGCTTTTTTAACCATTGTTTACCGCCTTCCTCCAATCAATCCCATTTTGTTTTGGCATCTGGTCCCATGTCCTTCCCTCCAGCTCTCTTCCGGCCTTTTTCTTCTGAACGCCACCCCATTGTTTGAAGAAAAACGGAGTTTTAGTTCGTTTGCACTGATTACGGATATCGATAACCCATTCCGGGCTCATAGGCCTTGCGCCCGGACCGGACTCTCCGCCGACAATGACCCAATCGATTTTATCTAAATTAAGAGTCGAGAGCGGGCCAATAAGGGGCTCGATCGAAAGGAATTTGAGATGCGCTTCGGTTTTTCGAAGATGATCGATCCGAAACGTATAATCGTCATTTTCAACCGTGACGCCCATCCAGATATTCGGTGCCCAAGATAATTCCGAACTGAGCTGTAAAAGTCGTTCGGACCGTTTAGTCAGCACCTGGAATGTATGCCAATGGGCTTGATGCATAATTTCAAAAACATTTTTAATAAAAGAAACGGGCACTTCTTGCATAAAAAGATCGCTCATGGAATTGACGAAGATGGTTTGCGGTTTTTTCCATTTGAGCGGTAATTCCAAGGCATGCTCATGCAAGCTGAGCTTAAAACCATTGGCGTAGTTGGGTTGTCCCATGGCCTGAAGCCGCTTGGCCATGCGTTCGGCATAACAATGCTTACAGCCCGGGCTTATTTTTACGCAACCGGTCACCGGGTTCCAGGTTGAGCCGGTCCATTCAATTGCGGAATTTTGACCCATTCAACTACTCCAGTATTACAGCCGGCGGTTGTAAAAAAAAGCGCTTCGACCCTTCACAGTGGCTCCGCTTGCTCTTTCAGACGATAATCTCTTGGATCGATGCATGTATCATAGATCTTGCGGTCGATCTTGATCCAGTCCGTCTTATTGATACCCCGATTATCGGTGATCGCCGGGCTGACCGGGAAAGCCGAGGCCAGTTTGATCCATCGGTCTTGTTGAGCCGCGATCAACCGGACTTCTTCGGCTGCTTCGGACAAATCCTGATCTTGACTGAAAATCAACGCAACATCATATTGCTTTTCACGGGCCAGGCGTACGATATCAAGCGCAATACGCACGTCCACGCCTTTTTCCTGACCTACCAGAATTGTCCGGGTTGTGCCGTCAGCAAGTGCTATGGTTTGATTTCGATACCGAAGGGGTCGGGAGAAGACATAGATTCCTTGTCGACCTCCCATCATTGCAAGTTTGGCGGACCAAAAATGATTCCAGAAAGGTTTATCGTCAGCGCTTGGAATGCCTGTGTAAAATCGGGTCTGGTCAAGTTGCCAGTTCCTATTCTTGCAAATTGTTGAGGAAAGGCAGGCGATATCGTAATTCGGATAGGGATAGCCGAATGCCTTTTTAAGGGCATAAAAAAGATTTTGGCCATCAACAAAAACGACGGTGCGCTTTATCCCCGGCTCAATAGGCATCGTGATCTCCTAAAAAAAATAACCCCGCCCGAGGCCTTTCGGCACATCGAACGGGGGGAAGATAAATCGTATGAAATTAGACGATTTGTAAGTGAAAAATTTTTTAGGTGATTTAATAGTATGAAATTTAACATGCTTTGTCAATGTCTCTAATATCAGTTAATTAGCCTTTTAATTGGGAATATAAAATTTCTTTAAATTTCAATACATTATAAAGCGCTATCTGATATTATTCCGTCCTATTTTTGAAATATTTCCGTATCTCTTTCTTAGCATTCCAGGGATCCGTGATTTCCAAAAAGACCCATCGCCCAAAACCGCCATGATTGTTGATGGCCGGAACCCAAAGGGTCTTGGCGGTTGAAACCTTGGCGGCTTTGTCTTTTTTGTGCTCACCCGTGACTTCGATGATAAGATTCAGAATTGCATCCTCTTTGCTTGGGCCTCTACTGCCGGAGCGGAAGAAGCGAGCGCGGGAGATTTTATCCGGACCAGGAAATCGGGATAATAATTACGCTCTTCATTGTTGAGCGTGTAAAGTATGGCAAAGCCTAAATGCTGATTTTTAGCACAAACAATGACCTCATCCATTTCCTCCCGCACATGGGCCATTTTCTATTGGTGATTCCTTCATCGGAAAAACGAAAATGCCTTTTGGGTTCCTGAAAAGGGGAATTAATGACGGGATTTTCAATGATAACCTGTTTCATGGCGATAATTTTTCGATTCGGATAAGTAATTGAATGATAAGAGGAAAATCTATTTTTCGTTGATCGGAGTATATATAACCTGCTCTATAATGTCAACGAAATCATTGCAGATCAAAGAATTCATAAAATCACAAAGTTGCTAACGCTAAACCCTACTTCACCCAAAAAGGCACTTCCGGAGTTTGAAAAATCTTTTTCTGCTGTTGCAAAAGCACTTTGGCATAAGCCGTATGCCGGCCGCGTTGGGGTTGCCAGAGATAGCGGTTGGTGTTTGCGCCCGTGATGCCCAGCAATTGCCCGTCCAGGAACCACTCAACTTGGGCCACGGGCCGGCTGGTCTCGACGATCAGGGGAAAGCGTTCCAGGTGATCCGGGATGCGGGGGTCCAGGGCAATATCCAAATCCGCCACAGGCTGGGTCATGCGCACCTTAAGGCCGAACGACTCTTTACGGTCGCTATGCGCTGACGGCTGCTGGGCTGCTTTCTCTTCCGCCAAAGCATAAACTTCATCTTCGACTTGGGCTGTATTTTGCGACTTGAGCCAATCCCGGTATTCGAACGGCAGCCGGGTCACCGGGACTCCACCCTTTTTTTGATGCCAGGCACAGACTTCCCGGGGAACTTGTTTGACATTAAAAAACTCGGTCACAAAATGCGGGCAGGCTGCCGAAGGTCTGCGGCCCGAAAGCGCGCAGATCTTAACGCTTACCAGCGATCGATCCAGATAAAGCGGCTTGGTTTCCTGCTCCCGGGTCAGCTCGTGCATGACCGAGCGCAGCACCAGGGCCGGGCCGCGCGAACCCGTAATATCGACCATGGGCGTATAATCCAGATTGCCCATCCAGACCCCGACCACGTATTGGTAATTAAAACCCACGATCCAGGCGTCGCGGTAATCCGTGGAAGTCCCGGTCTTGATCGCGGTCTGCACCGGCAGATCGAACAAACCTGATTCACCGAACTCGAGCATGCGCGCCGACGGGTCCGAAAGGATCGCACCGATCAAAGAAGCCGCTTCGCTTGAAAATACTCTTTTTTCAATCCGGGCCCGGTTTAGGTTTAAAAAGAGCTTGGGTTCCCGATAAACCCCGGCCCGGGCCAGCACTGCATAAGCCCGCACCAATTCGTACAAGCTGACCTCGGCATTGCCCAAAGCCAGGCCTTCGCCGTAATGCTCCGCATTCTGCGTTAGGCTTTGAAACCCGAGTTCGCGCAACGTGTCCCGGAAAAGAGTTACGCCCAGGGCTTCAGCCGTGCGCACCGCCGGTATATTCAGGGAATTTCCCAAAGCACAACGCAGCCGCATGGGCCCGTAATATTCCGAGCTGTAATTCTTGAAGTTGTGCAAGCCGCGGCCGACCGGCTGGGCCAGAGGCAAATCCGGGATAATACTCGCGGCCGTGTAGCCGCGGTCCAGGGCCAGGCTGTACAGAAAGGGCTTGAGCGCCGAACCGGGTTGCCGCAGGCACAGAACCGCGTCGATCTGGCTGCCCGGCTCCTGGGAGAAGAAATCGTTGCTGTTGACCCAGGCCAAAATTTCATCGGTTTGGTGATCCAGCACCAGAATGGCGGCATGCTGTACTTTTTTGTTTTTTAGGCTTTTAAGCGCCTCTTTCAAAATTCCGTTCAGCTTGTTTTGCAGGTTGCGGTCCAGGGTGGTGCGCAACTGCGGGTTGGATCGATATTCTTCGTTAAAAGCGGTTTTAATATGCCGTACAAAATGGGCCGCTTCGACCGGCACCCGGGTCGGGTTCAAACCCAGCGGCGCCAATTCGGTCAACTCATCCGGCTGCAGCAGGCCTTTGCTTTTCATGGTCGCGACCAAAGCCTTTACGCGCCTGGCGAGCGGATCGCCAGTCCGGGCTTTTTGATTCAGCGGGCTCAGAAAAGAAGGCGCCCGCACCATGACCGCCAAGGTCAGCATCTCCTGCATATTCAAGGTGTCCAAAGTCCGGTCAAAGTAGAATTGGGCCGCCTCGTTGACCCCCCGGCACTGGTTTGAAAAGGGCACCTGATTCAGATAAAACTCCAGGATTTCTTCTTTGGAAAAACGGTGTTCGAGTTGATAGGCCTCCAGGGTCTCGACCAGACGGTTGAACCCGGTACGCGGTCGCGGATGCAGGATACGGATACTCTGCTCCGTAATGGTGCTGGCGCCCCGTACGATTTTTAGGGCCCGCAGATTTTCCGCGCAAGCATGGCCGCGCGCCAGCCAATCCACGCCGCTGTGTTTGTAAAACCGCTTGTCCTCGGCCCAAACAAAAGCCGCGACCAGGGGCTCCGGGATTTTCCAAAGCGGCAGCGTATTGGCGCTGAAACGGTTTTGGCGCGACAAGGCCAATAGATAACCGTTGCGATCCAGGATATCGGCATAGATTTCACCGGAAACACGGGTCAACGAATCCGGCAGGGGTTGCAGGGCGGAGAAAACGGCCCAGGCCAAGGCCAATCCTGCCGGAACGACCGCCAGGACAAAGGATAAAAGCAGTTTTTTAATTTTACTGCGCATTGTTTCTATACGGATGGCTGTCAATTGATCCAACCCAAAATAACGAATATTGAACACCGAATGTCGAAGGTCGAAGGATCGAACCTTCATAATTCAGAATTCGGTGTTCGATATTCGTTATTCCCTGTTTGTATCTTCCTCTGTTTTTTGGGGCAACCACGGTGGGTTGCCCCTACACAAAAAAATCGTAATTACTCCGGTACTTACAAAAAGCTCATAAATAGGGCCGTTCATACTGAGCCTGTCACCAAAATGATTTTGTTGAACAAAATCATGTGCTCAGGAGAGATCGGGTTAAGTATGAACTCATTTAAGTTGCCCGTTCACTCTTCGACAAGCTCAGGGCGAACGTGTGGAGCATCATTGAACCTGAGTAGTTACAATGGAATATTTGAATGCGACATGAAGACGGGATCAAATCTCCCTTGTTCCCCCTTTTTCCAAGGGGGAAACTTCGCTTCGTTGCCGGAGCCCGAAAACATCGTGCATCTCTTTTCAAAGGGGGCGAACGATCCTTTCTGCCTGGAAAGGACTGTTTGAGGGGATCTGCCATGCAAAGTCGCAAGCCACCGTTGAGGCAAGATTTCGTCTCTGCGTGTATGATCCTACGCCTTTCTTTTAATTTCACGTTTCACCTTCTTCAAAAACTCGTAACCCGCTCAACCCGCAACCAAATAACCCGACAACAATCGTTTCACTCTTCACGTTTCACTTTTCACGTTAAAGGCTATTCCGCTTTCTTGACCCGCAACTCCGTCGGCACTCCCTGCCCGAACGTATCCGGATCGTACATCTCCTCCACATGCAGCGGCATGACGTAAAATTCGCCCGGCGCAATGGCCTGGGCCGTATAAGAGAGATGATAATTACCGGCCGGCAGATAATCCGAGTAAAAACGCACCGAATGATGCAGCACTTCGCGATGGTAAAAACT
>RPPU01000032.1 GCA_003819975.1 Desulfobacteraceae bacterium | reverse complement strand
GGTCGCGGCCGAAGAATTGGGATTAGAGCCCGCCGATATCACGGTGCATGCGGCCGACACCGGGACCACGCCCTATGATATCGGGACTTTCGCCAGCAGCCAGATGTATATCAGCGGCAATGCCGTGCAAAAAGCAGCCGCGGATTTAATTGAAAGACTTAAAGCGGCCATAGCCGCGGTTTTCCGGATCGATCCTGCCGGCATCACCTGGTCCCAGGGGCGCCTGACCTTTAAATTAACCAATGAAACAAAAATCCTGAACTTCAAACAAGCGGTTAAAGAAATCATTTTTCATGCCCAGGGGACGGTTCTGCTGGGCAGCGCCGGTTACAAGGCTCAGGAAAGCCCGCCGCCGTTTGCGGTCTGCTGGGCCAAAGTGGCTTGGGATCGGGCCATGAACACCCTGGAAGTCAAGCATATAATCGAAGCCGTGGATGTGGGCACGGCCGTCAATCCGGAAATAGTGATCGGTCAGGTGCAGGGCGGCATTGTCATGGGCTTCGGGTATGCCATGATGGAGCAGATCGAGATCGATCCGCGTGCCGCAAAACCGGTTTGCACGGACCTTCTGCATTACAAGATACCTTTGGCGCTGGATGCGCCCCAATCCCATGTTTACATCGCCCAGAGCTATGAGCCGACCGGTCCTTTCGGCGCCAAGAGCGTCGGCGAACTGGCCACCGTTCCGGTGGCAGCCGCCATTGCCAATGCCGTTGCCCGAGTCACAGGTGAAGAAATCAAGACTTTGCCTTTGGCGCGGTTGTTTGTGCCGGCTAAGCTGCGGATGACATGAAGAAAAATCTCGCGCCAAGACGCAAAGGCGCAAAGGAAGAAAGAATTATATGATGGATAAAAAAAACTGCGAAAGACTGCGATATAAATTTATAATGTCTTATAACCGTGAACTGTGAACCTTGAACTATGAACACTTTCGACTATCTCACTCCTGAAACCCTTGAACAAGCCTGGGCGCTTTTTCAAAATACCGATGCTGTGTTTCTGGCCGGCGGCACCGATTACATGCCTTTGCATAAAAAAGGCCTGAAAACAGCGAGTCAAGTTATCGGGCTTCACAAAATTCCTTACTTGAAAAAAATCGAGAACCGTCCGAATGGCCTGTTTATCGGTGCCATGCTCTCCCTCGCGGATCTAATAAAGTCTCCTCTGGTCAATGCGGCCTACCCTGCGCTCTGTGGCGCCGCCCGGTTTGTGGCGTCACCCCAGATCCGCAATATGGGCACGATCGGCGGCAATATACTCCAGGACCGGCGTTGTATGTATTTTAATCAAAGCGCGGATTGGCGTCAAAGTATTGATCCTTGTTTTAAAACCAACGGTAAAGTCTGCCACCAGGCGCCGCGTTCGCCGACTTGCCGGGCCATTTATCACTCCGACCTGGCGCCTGTGCTGCTGGCCCTTGGGGTCCAAGTGGAATGTTTTGAACCCAAAGGCTTGTATCAAAAAACATTAAGCGAACTGATCCGCGAACATATCGATTGTAACGGCCGCATGCAAAAAACAAAAACCTTGCTCACCGGTTTTATCGTTCCGGCTCTGCCCGCAAACACCCGGCTGAAATTTGTGAAACAAAGCGCCAGAGCTTCGCTTGATTTTGCCATCATGAATGCGGCCTTGTGCTATAAGCCCGAAAACGCGGGTCAGACTGTCGACAATTTAAAACTGATAGTCGGCGCCGTAGGGCCCGAACCCATTGAATTGACCGATACTGAAAATTTCATCCGGGAACAACCCTCATCCCTGGTCTCTTTAAAAGAAACGATCATTGAAAAGGCCTTGGCGGAAATCAATGTCAAATCTGCCTTGATCCGCGACACCGGTGTCTCCGTCAAAGCCGGAAAAAAAGCATTCGGTGCTGTCGGACGATTAATTGAGGAATGGTATGCTGAGAATATTGCTTAAACCGCGGATGATTTATTATTTTATATTATTTATGATGCCCATCGATATTTCAATATCGAGCTTGCGTTTAAAAGCGACTCTTTCGCCTCGTGCAACGATGATAACTTTTGTTCCGCCGTGTCGGCGGAACAAAAATATTCTTATCCGTCTGTGGCTATCTGCCCGAGGTCTGCGGTGAAAATTCTCTTTTCTTATCTTATAATAATTTTTCGTTAATAAACGAAAAGCACTTAAATGAATGAAAGGAATTCCATCATGTCAAAAATTGTTCTGAACGGAAACGACCTCACCATCGATCAGGTTGTCAGTGTTGCCCGTGAGTTTGCTCAAGTGGAAATCGCCCCGGAAAGCCGCGCCGAGATCGGCCGGGTCCGTCAATATATTGAGGAAAACTGGATGAAAGCTTCCAGCCCGCCGACTTATGGTTTCAACACCGGTGTGGGCAAACTGAAATATTTCAATATCAACATGGATGAAAACGACCTGTTTCAAAACAACCTGATCCTCTCCCATTGCGGCGGAGTCGGTGAACCCACGAGCGAAGAAGTCGTGCGCGCCGCCATGGCAGTCCGGCTCAATGCTTTTTGCCAGGGTGTGTCCGGCCTGCGCCTGGAAGTGATCGATCGTTTGGTGCTCATGCTGAACCGCGGCGTGCACCCCGTTATTCCCGTCCAGGGCTCGGTCGGCGCCAGTGGCGATCTGGCGCCCTTGGCCCATATGGTGTCGGTTTTGATCGGCCTTCCGGCGGCCGAAGCCTTTTATCAGGGCCGGCGTATGTCCGCCCCCGAAGCCCTAGGAAAAGCCGGCATCACACCGATCGACTTTCAACTCAAGGCCAAGGACTGCCTGGCCTTAATCAACGGCACGACCCTGTTTGCCGGCATGGCGGTTTTAAATTATTATGATGCGCTGCGCTTGATCCGGGATGGCGAAATATCCGCGGCCCTGAGTCTGGAAGCTGTGCGCGGCGAGACCGCCGCCTTTGATGAACGAATCCACAAAGTCCGCAAACAAAAAGGCCAGATAGATTGCGCCCAAAATATCCGCCGGCTCATCCGGGGCAGCACCCGCACGACCGAAGAGAGCCGCAAGGTCATGCTCAAGCATGATGTGATTCATACGGAGTATAAACCGCGCGTACAGGATGTCTATTCTTTGCGTTGCGCGCCCCAGGTTCAGGGCGCTATTCGGGACAACCTGGATTACATCCGACAAATCCTGGAAAGGGAGATCAATGCCGCCACCGACAACCCCCTGGTGTTCTGGAACGATAAAAACGAATTGGAATTCCTAAGCGGCGGCAATTTTCACGGTGAACCCATTGCTTTTGCTATGGATATACTGGCCATGTCCCTATCCGAGTTGGGCAACATCTCGGAACGCCGCATTTTCAATCTGCTCGATCCCACCCTGAGCTATGGTCTGCCGCCCAATCTGGCCGGCGAACCGGCCGGACTGAATTACGGCTACGGCATCATTGCCTGCTCCGCCTCTGCTCTGGCATCGGAGAACAAAACCCTCTGCTTTCCGGCCAGCGTGGACAACGTGCCCACCAAAAGCAATCAGGAAGACCATGTCAGCATGGCGCCTTGGGCGGGTCGAAAAGCCGGCATGGTCCTGGATAATGTCCGTAAGATCGTGGGTATCGAGTATATGCTGGCAGCGGAAGCGATTTCCTTGACGGAACCGCAATTGGGACAATTTAAATTAGGCCAAGGCACTCAAGCCGCTTTTGACCGCATCCGCCAAGATGTGGCGGCCGCCTATCGCGACACCTACATGCCGCACCAAACCAAGCCGGCCATTGACCTGGTCAAAACCGGCGCTGTGCTGGAGGCTGTGGAAAAGGTCATTGGAGAGCTAATATAGAACGAAGAAAAATATACAACGAAATAAGCAAAATCTATAATTTTCTATTACACTGATCTAATTGATTTAACAGTAAAAATCGGTCATGCAGCATTTTAAACAGGGGCTTTATTGACAAGGCAATTCCCTTACCTTATAATATTAAGTAAGGGAATTAAGATGGAGGTAATATCATGACACAAATGAAACAAGAGGCCTGGGCAACAGTAACCGAAAAAGGGCAGGTGACCATCCCAAAGCCAATTCGGGATCATCTGGGAATATCTACAGGCGGAAAAGTCCACTTCCGGCTGCGTTATGATGGTGTCATTGTCATTGAAAAACCGACCACCGCCGCCCAAGTAAGGGGACGCCTACAAAAATACGCAACCCCTAAAAAACCGGTTGACGCCTATGAGACAAGGGAGCAAATGGAGCATGACCGCACCAAAGAACTTGGTCATTGATGCCAATATCATTCTTAGGGTTATTCTAAACGACATCCCGGAACAGACCGATAAGGTCTATACATTACTACAAAAGGCCAAAGCGGGTAAAATGAATCTTTTGATTCCGGAGCCCGTATTATCCGATGTGATTTATGTACTCTCCGGCTTAAAAGTCCCAAAACAAAAAATTGCCGAAACCGTTAGGGATTGGTTGAATTTACCCGGGATGGCAACCCTGGGAATCGACCGAAATATAATCTACACATCTCTGGATCTGTTTGTCGACAAAAATATCAAATGGTCCGACGCCTTGATCGCCGCCCGTATGCTTGAATGGGGATATACCGATCTCTGCACTTTTGATCGGCATTTTGAAAGAATTGAAGGAATTACTGTCGTGAATCCCTAAACCGAACGAGCCAGAATCAAGCAGATGAATTCAATTAATTAATAATGGTTGATTTGGCTTCGTGTGCAATGCTTAAACCTTGATCACCCCGCATAAGATCTCCTCTGTTTTTTGAAATTCATCTATTATTACCTGACGGATTTTCCTGATTCATTTGTTTTTTTCAATGCTCGCTACGCAGCTTCGTCCGGCGGTTCGGGAGGTTTTCAACACAGAAGAATATTTTCTTATGGTTTAAATTTTAATACGATCTTGGCAACAAATTTTTCAGGAGGTTTCGAATAAACCCGGTTTGCTGTTTTTTCTTTTACACACTGAGCAGCCGGCGTATCGGGTGTAATAAAAATTTCCCCCAAGGCGCCATCGGGCAAGATCTCAAAATAAACAACATACTCGCTAACGGACCCGGCTAAAGGGGCGCATTCTCTCAAAAAATGATAATCGCCCCAAAATGCATAAACAGCTTCTTTTCCAAAACTCTTGCCTTGAGGTGTGGAAACATTTTTTTGATGACGCGTTTCCATCTCTTCCACGGTTGATCCGCCGAAAAGAGGAGAAGATATAAAAAGCATAAATACGCCTATTAAACAACTCCACCTTGGTTGGTTTCTCATATTGGCGCTCCTCATTAACGGATTGTTACCTACCCGACCCTTGCCCCATTCGGCATTGGTTTTTCCGGCATAGCCAACACCGGGATGAGGCCGTCGGCATAACCGATATCAAACAACATGCCTTCGGAAATTTCTCCGGCCATTTTTTTAAGGGCCAGGTTCACGACAAACAAGGCTTGTTTACCTTCGATCTCTTTAGGATTCGCGCGCTCCTGTTTCATCCCCGCCAGAATGCTCCGTTTATGGTCGCCAAAATCGACCGTCAGCTTCACTAATTTGTTCGATTTGGACACATCCTCCACCCGCTTGATGGTTCCCACGCGCACATCGATTTTTTCAAGCATATCAAATGTAATCGTCGGTTTGATTGACGCCGTTTCCATATTAACTCCTTAAAGACTTCCGCCTTTTATAAAGCCGGTGTCCTTTTCTTTTATTTAGGATTTTTATCCGTACAAAATCGGCAAACCCCCGCTTGAGGCTTTTTGAATTGCCACAGCGTTCTAAGCGCCGACACCCCAAAACAAACATGGCATGTTGCCTTACCACATACCTTGCAAATCCCGCCGCGCATGGTTTCGAACTCCTTACCGCAAACGTGGCATTTCCAAGGGATGATATTTTGGTTCTGAGGCATTTTGTCGGTTAAAATATATTATATTTGATAATATTAACATAGATATTGCATATCAATGAAAAATTATACCAAAATGATAAAAACTGCAAACTAAAATATTACCGCACAGGAACGAGAAATCAATATTACAACGATAGCCGGTTACAATACCCAAATTACTGTCCTTACCCTCAAAAAAAATCGATTACGGCTGCTTAATCGAGACTCAACCCATTGACATAGCTAATTTTTTACCTAAATTGGAATTCTAAATCGCTTTATCCTCCTGTGACGGGAGCCTTAAATATGTGCACCGGCAGGATGACCAAAATAGGATCAACCATTTTTTAGAAAACAAGGAGCGAAAGAGGATATGACCATGGAAGAGAACCAAAAAGTCGAAAAATTATCGTTTCAGGCGGAAACCAAGGAATTACTGAATTTAATGGTAAACTCCCTTTACACCCATAAAGAAATCTTTTTAAGGGAACTGATTTCTAATGCATCGGATGCTCTGGATAAAGTCCGCTTTCAATCTTTGACCGATCGGGAATTGCTAGGCGAGGACAAGGATCTGAAAGTGACAATTGACATTCAAAAAGATCAACGCACCCTCACTATTTCCGATAACGGCATCGGCATGACCTACCAGGAAGTGATCGACAACATCGGGACCATTGCACGCTCCGGCACCAAAACCTTTCTGGAACAAATCAAGGAAACCAAAGACCTCAACCTGATCGGCCAATTCGGCGTGGGTTTTTATTCGAGCTTCATGGTCTCGAAAAAAGTGACCCTTTTGACCCGCGCGGCTCATGAAAGCGAAGGAACCCGCTGGGAATCCGCGGGCGACGGCACTTTTACCATTGAAAAAACCGCCAAATCCGGCCGGGGCACTCAGGTGATTCTGCACTTGAAAGACCAAGGAGAAGAGGCGCCGCCGCCGGAAGAAGATTTTTTAAATCAATATACCATTCAAAATCTGGTTAAAAAGTACTCCAATTACATCCAATATCCGGTTGAAATGGAATTTCAGACTGAAAACCAGCCGCGCGATAAAGACGGCAAGATCATCCCGGATGCCAAACCGGAGATCAAGCTCGACAAAAGGGTGGTCAACTCCATGATCCCGATCTGGAAACGCAATAAGAGCGAAATCACCCATGACGAATATTTCCAATTTTACAAGCACCATTTTCACGACTGGGAGGAATTCGCCGACCTCATTCATATCGATATCGAAGGCAAAGTGACCTTTACCGCGCTGCTCTTCATCCCCTCCAAAGCGCCGCTCGATTTCTACAGCCGGGAATACGCCAAAGGCATCCAGTTGTATTCCAACCATGTTTTTATCATGAACGACTGCCGGGATGTGTTGCCGAACCATTTCAGTTTTGTGCGCGGCCTGATCGATTCACCCGATTTTTCCCTGAATATCTCCCGGGAGATCCTGCAGCACGACACCCAGTTGAAAGTCATTCGCAAGACCATCGAGAAAAAAGTGTTGGACGCCCTAAAAGCCATGCTGGCCGATAAACGGGACAAATACGATGCTTTCTGGAAAGAATTCGGCAAAGCCATCAAGGGCGGCCTCTATATGGAATGGCAAAACAAGGAAATTCTGGAAGATTTATTGCTCTTTAGTTCTTCGCATGACGAATCCAAGCTGACGACCCTCCAGGAATATGTCGCGCGTATGCCGGAAACCCAAAAAGAGATCTATTACGCGCCCGGCAAAGATCTGGAATCGATCCGCCGCATGCCTCAACTGGAAATCTTTAAAGAGAAAAAAATTGAAGTGCTCTATTTCGCCGACCGCGTCGACGAATTTCTCACCCATAACCTGGACCAATATAAAGAGAAAAAATTGAAATCGGTCACGCGCGAGGATTTCGATTTGGGCGACCTTCCCGATTCCAAAAAAGAAGAAAAAACCGAAGCGGAAAAAAAGGACCAAGAGACCAAAGACGAGAGCCCGGAGACCAAGGCGCTTTTGGAAAGCATAAAAAACTTTCTGGGCAATAAGGTGAAAGACGTCAAACTGAGCAAACGCCTGAAATCGAGCCCGGTCTGCCTGGTGAATTCCAATACCGGCGTGACCTTCAATATGGAACACCTCATGAAAGGCGTGAACCAAATCACACCTCCGGCCAGTAAAATTCTGGAAATCAACCCCAATCATGAAATTTACAAGACCTTGAAATCGCTATATGAAAAAGACAAGAATTCACCGTTGTTGAAACAAAGCAGCGAAATTCTCTATCACCAGGCTATGCTGATCGAGGGCTATGAACTTGATAACCCCCAGGAGTTTTCGAAACAACTCACCGAGCTCATGATCTCGGCTTATAAAAACCAAGCATAAAGCGATGAGATGGAACAGGATGAACAGGATAAATGCCGAAGGCTTTATCCTGTATATCCTGTTAATCCTGTCAAAATTCTTAAAGCCAATCCAATGCTCTTTTCTCCCTTATTTTTTTGTCTATGTGAACTCGATCCGCACCGAGATAATTCAAAAAACGCTTAAAACAAACCTGCAGATCCGCCTGCATTCTTTTGGATGGAGTAATTTCCGCTTCCCACCACCAATTCTTGATGATCACCGCGCCCGTTGCTTTTTCCCGGCCCGGTTCAAAACGCGCAACAAACCGGTCTTTGTATAAAATCGGCAGCACATAATATCCGTGGCTTCTTTCCGTAACCGGTTTATAGACTTCCCAACGATAATCAAAGCCGAACAATTCCTCGATCAGGCGGCGGTCCCAGAGCAGGTTGTCGAGCGGCGCCAGAATGGCGGCCCGCGGAACAGGGCCTTTTGATTTTATCACTTGATTCAGGCCCGACCGGTCCTTGCTGCTCATATAAAATGGGGAACGGATGCCCTCAACCCGGACCTCTTGGATTTTTCGATTTTCCAATAGTCTTTCAATAGCGGCTTGTCGCTCCCGGCCTTTTATATCGGCCATTCCGAGCCAAGCATCGCTACTCCGATTCCACAATAAGCCGATACTGCCGATCCGACGCAGCACATACCAATCATGATATGGTTCTTCCTTTTCGTTCGGATCAGCGGCTGACAATAATTTTTCAGGAACATGGCGTTGCGCGAGATCGTAGACCTTGCGGGTATGGCTTTTGTGATGAATGACCAGCGTACCCTGGAAATACAGGCTTTCCAAAGTCGCCCGGCTCAAACGGGTCGGAGCCCAGGGCCAATCCACCACTTCATTAAAGCCTAGATCTCTGGAAGAGAGCGGTCCCCGTTCCCTAATCGCTTGACATATCTGCGGCGCAGTGGCTTTAACCGCTTCCGAATTTCTAAAACTGTTTTTTGCTTGCTCCCGATGACGCCGGAAATAAGGCCAATCGTTTATATGGTAAATGGACAAGTTCTTATCCCAGCCGTCTACCAGCTTGCGATCTTGGTAAAGCAATTCTTGCAACCAATCAGGTCGAAAACTCCGGAACCGGGCCTGGAGCACCAAATCCGGGTTGCGGCCCACGATATTGAGGGGATCGAATTGAATGCAGCCGACCCGGCGGATAAAATCGAGCACCCCTTTTTTACTGTTCGATTCGGTTGGCGGCCATAACCCTTGATGGGCCAGGAGAAAACGACGGGCTTGTTGTTTGGTGATTATCAGATTGGTCATAGTGGATACTCGTTGTCCGAGACTATATCCGAAAAATAAAATTTATGCGGGAGCAAGTCTTGTTTTTTAAAAATCGTTAACACAATCATCTGAGTAGGGGCGACCGGCCGGTCGCCCCTACGGATGAAGGCCACTGCTACCATTATCGAAAAATAATCGTCGCCATCCAAAAAACAATCGAATAGACGCCATTCATATGAAAGAAGCGAGATTCCGAATCTCTAAGATAACTTTCACGGGCAAACCTGATTGAACCGCATCACTTTCCATTCGTTATAATCCGGCTGAAAAGCGATTTCCATAATACCGCAGAAATCCACATGAAAATTCCAGCGTTTGTATACCGGCAGGCCCACGAGGGCGCACATCAACGTTCGCATCAAACCCTCGTGGGTTACCATCACAATAGAATCGGAGTTGTGTTGACTCTGCTTTTCCGCTAAAAAATTCATGATCCGTGCGCGGGCTTCTTCGCCGGTTTCTCCTTCGGGAAACCGAAAATCATACTTTCGTTCCTGAAACGCTTTCCAAACTTCGGGAAACCGTTCTATAACCTCTTGCTTATCCAAGCCATCAATTAAACCGCTGGCGATTTCATTAAGCCGGTCGTCTACCACTGGGACAAGCCCTAACTGCTGAGTCGTGTATTCAATGGTCTGCCGGGTACGCTGATAAGCGCTGATATAAATCGCTCCGACCGATTTATCGGCTAAAAAGGAATACAATTTCCGCGCGTCTTGTTGTCCTTTGGCGCTGATGGGTTGATCTTGATGACGCAGAACCGGATTATAAAAATCACCCTTCTCCTTGTCCGCGTGCCGGATGATATAAAAAGTTTTCATTATGAGAGAGGCTCCATTACCATGTAATCGATTTTCAAAGATGATGACTTCGTACGAAAAGAGTTTCCATCCTTTTATTTTTAATAATTCTCCTTTGCGCCTTTGGGTCTTTGCGCGAGAAATTTCTAATAATTCAGCAAAACACTCTTGCGCACGTACCGCATTTCCGCGAATTCTTTCAAAATATAATCGGCCGTGTCTTCGCGCGAAATTTTTCCGGCCGTGAAGCCGGTCAAATCGGTCACCACCCGGTATCGTCCCGTACGCGAACCATTGGTCAGAAAACCGGGCCGGAGGATCTCCCAATCCAGATCGGAAGTCCGCACAATCTCCTCCTGCCGATCTTTATCCTGATAGATCGTCTTCAAAAGCAACGGATTAAAAATCCGATCGTAGAGAAAACCGCCGTGACCCTTACTGTCGCCGGCTCCGATCCCGGTCACGCAAATTAATTTTTTAACATTTGAATTTTTCATAACATTGACGACATTGCGGGTTCCTTCGGAAAAAACAGTAACCGGCTTAAAAGCCGGCTTGACGCCGATGGTGATGCAAACCCCCTCCTGACCGTGCACGGCCTCTTTGAGATCGTTCATGTCCAGAATGTCGCCTTTCAGAACGCGGGCCTGTTTATTCAGAACACCCAGCCGGCTCGGATCGCGCGCCATAGCAGTCACTTCGTGAGCCGCGCTCAACGCCTGATTGAAAAGAGAAAAACCTATGCCGCGCGACGCGCCGATAATCAAAATTTTCATGCGAAAATCTCTCCTTTTAAGCACTTAATTAAAAAATATCGACCTTTTATTGTCGATACATTTTAAATGCTGTGTGCACTCTATATTCATTCCGGCGTACGCCGGAATTCATTTTTTTTGATCCGATTTACAAGCGGACTCCTGTCCGATTTACAAGCGGACTCTTGTCCGATTTTCAGGATCAAAAAAAATTATTTTTCCTCGCGCACATACGCCCTGCCCAATGCCGCCGGCGCGCCGATACGCTTGCTCAAGGTTTCCCACCAGGTCATGACGATCAGCACCAGGATCGTTGCCAGATAGGGCAGCATATTCAGATAAGCGGCCGGGATTACGGTGCCCGCTGCCTGCAGCCGGAACTGCACCGCATTGATTCCGCCGAACAAAATCGCGCCCAACACGGCCCGCAGCGGATTCCACATGGCAAAAATCACCAGGGCAATTACGATCCAACCGCGGCCGCCCGTGATGTTCTCGGCCCAACCCGGCGTATAGGCCAGGGAGAGATGCGCGCCGCCCAAGCCGATCAACATTCCACCCCAGATCGTAGCCGCATAGCGAACTTTGGAAACCGGAATACCCATGGCGTCGGCTGTTTGCGGGTTTTCACCCGCTGCCCGCAAATTCAAACCGCTTTTGGTGCGATAAAGGAAAAACCAAGCGGCGATCACCAGCAGATAAACCAAATAGGTCAAAAGATCTTGGTTAAAAACCGCACCCAGGATGGGAATAGAATGCAGACCGGGTATGGCCAGAGGAGTCATTTTCGGTCCGCTCAATCCGACCAGATAGCGGCTGTTGCTTTGCGGCCCCAAAGTCTGCCCGAGAAAGCTGGCCAGGCCGGAACCGAAAAGGGTGATGCACAAGCCGCTTACGACTTGGTTGGCGCGCATGGTAATGCAGAGAAAAGCATGCATGCCGGCCAAAACCGCTCCGGTCGCCATGGCGGCGATCATGGCCACAATCAGGCTTCCGGAGTAGAAAGCAGAAGCAAAAGCCGTGAGCGCGCCCATCAACATAATGCCTTCGACCCCGAGGTTTAGGACCCCGGATCGTTCCGTGTAGATCTCGCCCAGGGTCGCATAAATAAGGGAGGTTCCCGCCCCCAGGGTGATGGCCAGAATGGAAGCAAATAATTCAGGCATGATCCGGACTCCGTTCCGCGACGATCGCTTTGGCCTTGCCGGTATTGGCATGGACCAGGATCAGGCGATACTCGGTAAACAGGGCGCCCGCCAGCATGGGAAAAAGGATCAGCCCCTGCAGCACCAGCGCCATGGCCGCCGGCAAACCCATAGTCATCTGTATCTGGTCTCCGCCCACCAGCAGCACGGCCATCAGCAAAGAAACGAACAGAACTGCGATCGGGTTGAGCTGGGCCAACCAGGCTACGATAATAGCGGTGTAACCATAGCCCATGGATAATCCCTGCTGCAGCCGCCGCGAGATGCCCGTGACTTCCGTGGCTCCGCTGAGTCCGCTCAGGCCGCCGGAGATCAGCAGCGTGATCACGATCGTGGTTGCGATGGGGATGCCCAGGTAACGGGCCGCCGTACGGTTCTGGCCGATGATGCGGGTCTCGAATCCCCAACGGGTGCGGTTTATGGCCACCCACAGCAGTAAAGCCAGTAAAACCGCGAACACCAGGCCCAGATGCACCCGGCCCGTGATGCGCGGCAGCCAGGCCGCTTCCGGAAAATAAGCCGTACCCGGAAAACCATAGCCCTTGGGATCCCGCCAGGGGCCGTAGTAAAGATGCTGCGAGAACAAAATGGCCACGTAGTTGAGCATCAGCGTCGTGAGGGTTTCATTGACCTTGAGATAGGCGTTCAGCGCCGCCGGGATCCCGGCCCACAGCGCTCCGGCCAAAACGCCGGCCGACAAGGCCAAAGGCAGCACCACCCAAGCCGGAACATTTTGGGACCAGAACAAAGCCACCCCGGCCGTGGCCACTCCGCCCATGGTCAATTGCCCTTCGGCGCCGATATTCCAGAATTCCATGCGAAAAGCGACCGAAACCGCCAAACCGGTCAGGATCAGCGGGATGGTCTTGACCAGGATTTCGCTGAAATTGGCCCAGGAACCGAAAGCACCCCAAAACATCGCCGCGTAAGTCTGCAAAGGGTTGGCCCGGAAAAGAGCCAGCAAAATCCCGGCCAATGCCAATGAAAGCACAAAGGAAATCAGGGGCACCAGAAAAAGCGCCGGGCGCGATTTGGCTTTTCTTTTTTCAAATAGGAAACGCATAGGCCTCTCTTGTAGAATACTTTTCACCACCAAGACGCAAAGACACAAAGTTTAAAAAATATAAAAATCTTTAAGTAGGGGCGGGTTTGAAAAACAATTTTAGAAAAAAATTGTGCCCCGCTCCTACGCAAGGGCGGATTTATGCTATATATTCTTTTCAATCTGATCCACATCACTCAACCTATTTTTGCCTCCCCACTGTTCGGTTGGCGGCAAATGCACCCCGGCCATGAGCAAGCCCAGCGATTCGATATCGGCCCGCTCCGCGTCCAGGATACTCTGAATCCTTCCTTCAAACAAAACCGCGATCCGGTCGGCCACGCTCAACAGCTCCTCTAAATCCTCGGAAATGAGCAGGACCGCGTTACCTTGATCGCGTTGCTCCAGAAGTTTTTGGCGCACGGCTTCCGTGGCGCCCACATCCAAGCCCCGCGAAGGATAAACGGCGATCAGCAACCCGCCGCAAGCCTCGATTTCCCGGGCCAGAATGATCTTTTGGATATTTCCGCCCGAAAGAAACTTGGCTTCGGTTTGCGGTCTGGGCGTGGCGATCCGGAACGCCTCGATCAAGCGCTTGGCGAAAATCAGAATTTGTTTCGGCCGGAACAGACCTTTACGGCAGATCGGCGCCTGGCGATAGGCCTTCATGACCAGATTCCCGGCCACGCTTATCGAGCCCACAATACCCATGGCCATGCGGTCGGCCGGAATATGGCTGACCCCGGACCGGATCATGGCGAGCGGGCGGGCGTAGGTTTTGTCTTCACGCTTGACGATCAACCGGCCGCCGGACGGCCGGCGTAGTCCGGTGATCACTTCGGCCAATTCACGTTGTCCGTTTCCGGCTACGCCGGCAATACCCAAAATCTCACCGCCGTGAATGCGCAAGGAGACATCTTTGAGAGCCGTCAGCCCCCTTTCGCTCCGGGCGGAAATATGCTCCAACTCCAAAACCGGTTCGCCTTTGCGGCAAGGTTGCTTGTCGAAAGCAAAAAGGACTTCCCGCCCCACCATCAGGCGCGCCAGTTCACGGGGATCGGTTTCGCGGGTGACTTTAACGGCTGCCGATTTTCCGCCCCGCAAAACACGCACTTCATCGGAAAAAGTCATAACCTCTTCCATCTTATGCGTGATAAAAACCGCCGCTTTACCTTCCGCCGTCATTTGTCGAATGTTCCGGCCGAGGTCCCCCGCTTCCTGAGGCGTCAAAACCGCGGTGGGCTCATCCAGGATTAAAATGTCAACACCGCGGTAGAGCAATTTTAAAATCTCCACCCGTTGCTGTTCGCCCACGCCGAGCTGCCAGATATAGGCCTCGGGATCCACCTGAAGACCGTAACGTTCGGAAAGCTCCCGGATCCCGCGTCCGACTTTTTTCATATCCGGGATAAAAGCCAACCCTTTCATTCCTAGAATTGTATTTTCCGCCACGGTCATGGTCTCCACCAACATAAAATTCTGATGCACCATGCCGATGCCCAAAGCAGCGGCATCCCGCGGGGAACGGATCCTGACCCGTCTGCCTTTGATATGGATTTCGCCTTCATCCGGACGATAAAGACCGGCCAAGAGATTCATCAAGGTGCTTTTGCCTGCTCCGTTTTCTCCCAGTAAAGCCAGAACTTTCCCGCGATAAAGTTCGAGATCCACGTGATCCACGGCCACCACGCCCGGGAAGCGCTTGGTCATGCCGCGCATCGAGACCAGCGGCGATTGATTTTCATTGTCTGGAAGAGTCATGATGTGATCCGTTTGCCCGATCCGGATAAGCCGATTAGAAAAACTTATAACCACAAAGACTCCAAGACTT
>RPPU01000031.1 GCA_003819975.1 Desulfobacteraceae bacterium | reverse complement strand
TACGATTCATTCTCTTTCTCCTCGGGAAGGAAAAAACGTTTTAAAAGCTTTCACAAAGACGAACTGTCTGTTTTTTCGCTTGCGCTGGTCTTGTGACCCGCGGCGGCTTCACTGTGCTTCACGCGGTGCAGGGCGGTTTCATAGGCTTTTTTGCCCTTTTCCAGGGTCAATTCGTATTCCTCTTTGGCCTTGTTCATCCATTCCCCGGTTTTCTTGGCGATCTGCTCGCGGGTTTCCTTGCCGCTTTTAGGCGCAAATAGAATTCCGATGACGGCGCCGGCGACACTCCCTATGATCAAGCCTTTTAAAAAGTCTCCTGTTCGTTCAGACATGATTTTATCCTCCTGATTGCATTATGGCGTTTATAGCCTTCCAACCGATTGGCTGGCGGGAAAGGTATTTTAGAGTGCTTCAAATGTAGCAATCAGAAAGGAATTAGGCTATTGGGGAATTCCTTTATTTAGGGCTTGAAAAACCCGTATTCCGGGTTTTATGGTGTTATTCAGCAATGAAAGATTTAATAGGAATATTTTTTATTACAAACCAGCTCGAAAATCAACACTGAAGTTTTACCATATCAAAAAGGGCCGGGAAAGTAATTGCGATTTCCTTAAAATATTATTTATAAGCGGCTATAATCCGCCGCTTTTTTTAAGCCCCCGAGTAATGACATGATAGTAACCGTTATACAATCTTTTCTTTGGCGAGGGTCTTCAGCCTTTCCCTGAATTCCATTTCCGTCAGGGACTGCCACCCCGGAATTCTCTCTTCTATGTTTATTTTCACACCTCGGTCGATCAACGGGATAATCACAACAATCCCGGGGCCCGTGATATTGGAAAAACGGCCCAGGCGAAAAACCACCAGCCGTTCGGAACCTTTTACGGCTTTAATGGATTTGAAGAAAAAGAAAATAATGAGCGCGAATAGGATTAAACGGATCATGAGCTTTCCCTCCTAATGACTTTAGGCGTTTATATCTAAAACATCGACAAAAGATTGTAGATATCTTTAAATCGTTGTCGCCATCGTTAATCAAACTCTTCCATAATATAATAAAACGAATCGACCACGATAACGACAACGATGGTCAGTCTGCCCCGCTCATTCCACCGTTTGATGAAGCAAATAATGTTCGATAAACTCCGCCACCTTTTCAGCCGGTTCTACGATCCCCAGATGCCCTTCGCAAAGCATATCCGCCCGGAGGGCCAGTAATTTTTGCATGGATTGCCGCCACAAGGTTTCATCGCTCCGATATGCTCTGATAATCGGGGCATGAATATCCTGGCCGAACAGCACCCGTTTGCCTTCCAAATCCGTATAGATCGACAGCGAACCGGGCGAATGACCCGGCGTGTGCAAGCAATCAAGCGTATGCGGGCCGAACTCCAATCGGTTCAACTCGCCTTTGAGTTTCAGGTCAATGGGCGTGGGTTGCAGCGGAATCCGGAACCAGGCGCCGGCTGAAAGCCGGTTATCCCCGCTTTCGAGCACCTCGGCATCGAGCTCATGCATGATTAACCGGCAGCCCAATTGTTCCTTAAATCGCCAGGCGCCGGCGCTGTGGTCCACATGGCAATGGGTCAGAATAACGGTTTTGATATCGGCTGGGTCAAATCCGAGTGCCTTCACATTATCGAGGATGTCTTGAAAATTTTTACCGGTCCCACTGTCGATTAAAACCAATTCGCCAAGATTCAGGAGATAAACATGGCAGCTTTTACTGTCGCCCTGATCCGCGTCGCCGACCAGAAAAAGATTTTTTAAGATTTCTTTCACTTTCACTATTCCGGACCCGTACCGCTCGAATCATGACATTGTCGGCCCTCTTTATTGGCGAATCCGGGACTATCTTATTGAATTTAATCGGATAAATATATCAAAAAAAGGGTTAACCGAAAAATCGGTTAACCCTTTGAGTGATCTGGTGCCGGAGGGGGGAATTGAACCCCCACGAGCCAAAGGCTCACTGGATTTTGAGTCCAGCGCGTCTGCCAGTTCCACCACTCCGGCCAAAAAATGGAAGCCGATTATAATGAAAACATTATGAAAATGTCAACCCACAAAAAAATGTATATGAAAAAGATTGATTTCCCAATTTAGGTATGTTACAAATTTAAACACTATCTAAATTTTTTCGGTTCTCTATTCCCCTTGATTCAATTCATCGAAAAAATCGTTTGAATCCAGGAAGGCTAAATCAAAAACTTAAGGCAGCAAGACACCAGAGGTTAAATAAACACCGGCGATTACCCGGGACCCTCTGTGGTGTGATAATAAGGACGAAACTCCCTTCATAACCCGCTGGGGGTCTCTTCATAAAAAAATCCGCTAAAAGCTGATTTTTTTAAAAATAAAAATCGAAATTCGCTTCGAGAAATTCAACTGTTGAAGGAGTTATTTGTGGAAGAAAGAAAGCGCAACGAATTGGAAACCAAACTCAAAAAAATGTTTGATGATTTCATGCAAACCGAGACCAAAAGAAAAGAACCTGCCATTCAAAGCGGTACCGGCAATATTATCCGTCGCCGTGAAGGCCAAAAGGAAAAGCGTTTCTCGATCTAAATCGACAAAATTTTAAAAACGCTTTTGGCTTATCTCTTATCCGTTTGTATATAAATTTTATTTATCCGCAATAGGGCCAGGATTCATCTTCGATTCGGACGGCTTCTTATTTTATTTCCTTAAGAACGGTTTGGATCAAAAGATCGAGCCGCTGCAGGAATCGGGAACGGTCGCGTTTGGCGTAAGGCGCCGGTCCGCCGGTGATATCTCCCATGTCACGAAGATAAGCCATTAATTCTCTTTGCGCGAGCGCATCCCCAATGGCTTCCGGAGTGAAAATACGCCCTTTCGGATCAAGGGCTCGGGCGCCTTTTTTCAGACACCGCGCCGCCAAAGGGATATCCGCGGTGACCGCAATATCTTTATCCGTTATATTTTCGACAATCCAATCGTCGGCCGCATCGGGCTGCCCGGTCACAACTTTTATCGTGAACAGCGGATCCTCGGGAATTTGCATCGTGGAATTGGAAACCAGGCGAACCGGGAGCACATAGCGTTTGGCCACGCGATAGACTTCGGCCTTGACCGGGCACGCATCCGCGTCCACGTAGATCATCAGCTTCCGCACTTTACCGGCGTCACGAAATCAACCGCCAGTTCGGTCCGGCCGCACCCCGTGCAAGCCAGCACAAAACAATAACGTTGTTCAAAAGCATCGTGAAATTGAACCAGGGCTTCCATGGGTTGTTCCAGGCAATCCGCATCACCTACCACCAGCGACCCTCGCCGCACCTTTCCCCCGCAGTGCCTGCATTTAAAAGTGGGGTTCGCGGCCAACTCACTGAGCCCGATCGGATCGGCATCTTTGATGAACGGTTCCTCGGCCGGATCATCTACAGGAACCTCCCAAGAAATTCGCCGGGATTTTAGCTCCCGGCGCGCGATCTCCAATGATTCTTCATGATAATCGGCTGCATGAACCTGAACCATGTCCAACAACTCTTCATCGCTCAAGAGCCGGATCCGTTCCTCCAATTCTTTTAATTCTTTTCGATCCATAACACCCCCATAAAATACACCACGTTGAGGTTAATGCACCAACTTTAAAGAAATGCCGTTAACGGCGACGGCTGCCAAGGTCGCCAAAATAAAAGTCCCGGCAATGCCGAAACCGGGCAGCAACCCACCCACCACCCAAAAAAAACCGGCAAAACCGAACAAACTGATCGCGGCAAAATCAGGTCCCTGTTGCAGGGCCAGAATCAAGGCAATCGGTCCGGATGTTAACGGAAACCCGATCAACCAACCGCTGACCCCCGGACCCCAGCGCCGGCCGGTCAAAGTGGCGGCGGCAATTAAAAAGGGGGTTAAAAAAAGTTTGAGGACCAGGACCATTTTAGCGGCTCTATCATGTTTTTTTGTTCCTGCAAAAAAACATTTAGCATCTTACGGTAAAAGAATCCAATAGATACTTCAAGCCCTGAAAAGACAATGGATAGATTTCCGTGAAAATTTTCAGTGCATGGTAATAAGATATTGACATCAAAAAAGCACGTTGATATTATCCAACGCCTTTGGGGCTGTAGCTCAATTGGTAGAGCGCATGAATGGCATTCATGAGGCCGTCGGTTCGATTCCGTCCAGCTCCACCACCCATATAAACCATAAGGCCATCCCGCGAGGATGGCCTTTTTATTTTACCCCACCCCGAGTTCACAATCCGGCACTATCCTCATTTAGGTGCTTAACACAGAAACATCGACAACTTTTAATCGATAAATAAAAAATGGATAATCCGCTTATTGCCATCCCACGGGTTTATTCCGGCGACCTTGCCGGAATTCATTTTTTATCGATCCTCGATAAAAAATTTAGGCGCTTATCCAATTATGCCGATCTACAATAAGGAAAATCTTGCGTTTGTCGCGAACGATTAAATAATTTATGCGCTTAATTAAAAACCATTATTAATTTCAGTTGGTTATAAAACAATGGCCCTGTACAGCTCAGCCACTGCCAAAACCGAAAGCTTTGCGCCGCCAAAGCCGGTTAAAGATTACCCTAAAGATTCCATTAAAAAAATAACGGTTCTTTTTACCGACATTGTCGGCTCTTCCCAATTTTTTAAAACCTTTGGGGATGTGGCCGGCACCCGCATGCTCAAACAACACCAAGACCTGGTTTCTCCGGCCATTGCCGAGCATGGCGGAGCGGTGGTTAAATTCCTGGGCGACTCGGTTATGGCCTATTTTATGAGCCCCAAGGAGGCGCTCAAGTCTGGTATTAAAATCCAACAACGCTTTAACCAATTTAACCTAAAGAGAGACCCCACCGAACAGATTCATATTCGACTCTGCATCCATTATGGAAACGGGATCATAGAAGAAAAAGATATTTTCGGAGACGTGGTCAATATGGCCGCCAAGCTTCTGCCCCTGGTGGATGGCGACCAGATCCTAATTTCCCAAGAGGTTCAAAACCAAGTTAAGGACCTGCCTCTGATTTATTTTGAACCGGTTAAAAAGCCCGATAAAAAAGAATTTTTCAACGCCGTCAACATCTATCAGGTCCATTGGGATGAAAAAGTCGAACTCCAGCCGCTCCTGAAATCCATGCTGTACATCAAACCTCTTTTCAAAATAGGACGCAGTCTTTCAAAGGTTTGGGATAATTTGCTTCGGGCCAAAAATGACTTATGGACCCGCAAGGTCGAAAAAGAGAAACTCTTGCCGGACCGATCCATAGCTCTGCTGATGGATTCACCGGCGGTTTGCCTGGAAACAGCCAAGAGCTTGATGGAATTGATTAAAGTAAGCTTGGGGTATGAAGGCGTTTCCGTTCTGCCGGTTCAGATGGTCATCGATATCGGCCCTTTTTTGATTGCGGACCGCCTGGCTCCCGAAAACTTGGAAATCGATTGGGAAGGCATTGAACCGGGTTCCATCTATATCTCGGCCCATGCTTATAAAGATATCGGCAAAGGCGCCTTCCCGGTCACGCCCCTGCCCACCCATTCCCAAACCCGTTCTTTTTATCGAATCGGAAATCAAAAAGACAATAAAGCCTCCATAGACCAGCTTTTTTTATATCAAAACTCCATGATCCAGGGTGAAAATTCACCCTGCTTCTACTGCGGCGACAAGCGCCATTTATCCCTGCATTGCCCTTCAAAAGACTTGACCGAAATGACCCAAGGCCTGGAGCAGTTGGGCTATTTCTCGCTGAATGAAATCAATAATATGTATTTCCAATTTCTAACGAGTTCGGGGCAAAGCCACGAACCGGCCGCGGAAAACGGCACGCGCAAAAGTCAACCGGCCCAATGGGCCAACCTGGCTTTTTATGACCTCAGAGCCGTGTATCAACTTCGCTTTTTCAGGGCCATCTGGGACAGTAAATATGACGAGTGGAATAAAATTAAGGAAAAAAAGAGCGAAGGCGACAAAGGCGGCATGATATGGATCGGTCAGGACTGCCTGCGCGTGGGCAACCACGAGCAAGCCGAGAATATTTTAAACGAAGTCTTGCGCAAAGACGCTTATGATTACAAGATTTACTGCGCGCTGGGATTGCTGAAAATGGAACAGGACAATTTTTACCAAGCCGAGCTTTTTTTTAAAAAAGCCTTGAACCATTGCAAGTCCGGACCGCAAAGCATCCTGCTCAATTTTCTTCTGGCCCGCCTCTTCGCGTTAAAAGGAGACCTCGCCCTGGCCGAAGACCGCATCCGCAAGATCCTCCACCTGGACCCTTTTTGCCATGAGGCTATTTATCAGGAAATCATCTTCCAGTTCAAAAAAGGCCGCAAGTCTTCAGCCCTCAGTCAGCTGATCAAACTGATCAAAAAAAGCCGGGAGTATTTTATCAACGCCTTGATCGACCCGGAACTGTCGCATTATAGTGACCTCATTCATCCCAGCCTCCGCGGCCTTCTAAACGAAGCCAAATCCGAGGCTCTGCAGCTTCTGGATTCGGCCAAAATCGGTTTGGAACGGCTTGATAAATTCCTGGGTCCGGATGCCAAAGAAGTAATGGAATCCAAATCCCTTTGGAACAAAATAGAGGAGTTACTGAAAAAAGACAGCTACTTCGGTTATCTGGATATGGCCCACTATGCCGGTTCCATTTTGCACATGAGCCACGCCGGCCTCGAGGAACGCCGGAAAAAACTCATTTACGTTGTCAACGACCTCAACCGGAGCCTGGATGCTTTTGACGATTATCTGGCGGAATACCCTCATAAATTTCTTATGGAAAATTTGACGCACGACTTGCGCCGCATCCGCCAAAAAATAGAGCAGAACATCCACATTCAAGACCTCGACCTGCCTCAGGGTTTCAAGGAAAGCATGGTTTTGCTCGACAGACTGCAGAAAGACTTGGCCCATAATGAGGCCAAAATCATGCGGCTCGAAACATTCCGCAAGATCATTTTTTACATCAGCCGGTTCAGCAAGGCCTGCCTGATCTTTCAGAGCGTGAACTTGCTTATTTCCCTGGTCCTGTTCCCGATTATCACTTACTACTTGAGTTTTGTTATTCCCAGATTCAATGTAAGCCCGCAAAGCATCTGGTCTTTCCAGAAGAGTGTCCTGATCCTGGGCGCTATTTCGGGCCTGTTCCTCTCCGTTCTTTATTGCTCCAAAAGAGCCCCAAAAAAACGGCTCCCGTTCCGATGACGCAGAATTCTCTCTAAAGTAAATATTAAAGCACATCGGCAGGCAAACCGCCTTTGACTGTCATCGGAAGGCCGGCGACCGTAAAAACAACCTGATCGGCCAGGACCGCGACTTCCTGGTTCAAACGGCCGGCCAAGTCCCGGAATTGCCGACCCAAGGGGGTTTCCGGCACAATACCGAGACCCACTTCGTTGGCCACGAGCACAATGGCCCGGCGGCGCTTTCGTAAAGCCTGCAAGAGTTCCTGCTGATAGGCCGGCACGGCTTCCGCGCCTTTTTGCAGCAGAATATTGCTGAGCCACAGAGTCAGGCAATCCACCAGCCCGACTTCCACGCCCTCGCAGCGCTTTTCAAGAACTTGCGCGATCTCCAGGGGTTCTTCCACCAAACCCCATTGCGGGCCGCGGTCCCGGCGGTGGTGTTTAACCCGGGACGCCATTTCGGGGTCGCCGATTTCCGCGCTGGCCAGATAAAGGTAGGTATGATAATGGTCTTCAATATAATGAAGGGCAAAGCTGCTCTTGCCGCTGCGCGCTCCGCCCAAAACCAGTATAAGATCAGGATGGGTCGATGGGGACATGGCCGGCGCCTTTCATGCCTGAAACGAATGGTATAGCTAAAAAAACGATTAAAAAAATAACCTTATTTTTAAAAATAAACTTGAATGCTAAATGAAAAATTTGTTATAGACAACTAAAATCATATTCCCAAATTGGGCTGAATGCATCTATTGATGCTCTTAATCAGACAGACAATCCTATGATTAAAAAATCGGTTTTCAATCTCTCCATTATGACGATTCTGTCGTTCCTGACTATGTGCACGGCCGTGCGGGTCAAGGTGCAGCCGCCTGCGCCCGATATCCGAATTGCGCGTGAGGCGCAAATGATCGCCCAGGTAACGACGCTCGGTGCGGACGGCGACTGGCTTGTCGTCCGCGGCTATAAAGACAGCGACAACCGGGTGGTCCGGTTTACCGGCATGCCTTTCAGCCACACCGCGCTTTACGATGCCGGCCGTCAAGAAGTGATCGAATCGAACAAGCAAGGCGTGCATATCACCCCCCTTGCCGATTTAGTGCATATTGTCTGGCGTCTTCTGCTGGTGCGGCCGGCATGGGCAAAAGACGGAGCCGGCAACCAGGCGGTGATGCGCGCCCGGGCCTTAATTGGAAAGCCTTATGATAATTGGGGTTTGATCGGGTTGAATGACCCGGATAAATATTACTGCAGCGAGTTACTGCTGGAAGTCTATAAAGACTGTATTCCGGCCGATGAGCCTATGCCGGCGATTATCGCCCCGGGCCAGTTCCTTTTCTGGGGTAAGATTTTATACGATTCAGGACCGCTGAACTAAACTCAAGAATGATTATGAGATGAAAAAATAAGCTGACCCTCGGAAAATCCAGGTTAAACAACCCATTCCGAGTTTTCCTTGGCCGATTCGATTAGGAGGCCGGCATTTTGCTCTTTTGCCAAATGCCGGCAGGCTTCGGTCAACCCGGCTTGTTGTGTATCAATGCGGGAAGGGTCATGATGAAAAAGAACCAATTTTTTGACATGGGCGGCTACAGCCAATTCCAGAGCCGCTTGATAGTCCGAATGTCCCCAGCCCCGGCGCTCCCGGTTCTCTGCGGGTGTATATTGGGCATCATGAATCAACACATCTGCTTCGCGGCAAAAGTCGACCTGTTTTTTAAAGGCTCTTTTCCGGTCTGTTTTTAATTCATTGTCCGTCATAAATACCAGACTCTTGCCTTGTTCCCAAATACGAAACCCGAGTGCGCCTTGCGGATGTTGCAACAACATGCTTTCAATGCGCATTCCGTCTATTTCAAGCTTATCTTGACCGACTTTTTTAAGAAAGGTGATCTTGGCCTTTAGGTCGCTGAATTTGATCGGAAAAAACCCATCGCCCATTTTATTGTCAAAGGCATAGCGCAGGCCTTTAATGCAGCTTGGCAGGCCATCAATGACGATTTTACTGCGGGAATCATAAATCGGAGCAAAGAATGGAAACCCGAGCACATGATCCCAATGAATATGGGTTATTAAAAGGAGAATTTCGGTTGCCGGACTTTCTTGAGCCAGCTTGGCGCCCAGCGCCCTGATTCCGGTGCCGGCATCGATAATGACCCGACGACCGTTGGCCGGCGTAATCTCGAGACAAGTGGTATTACCGCCATAGACAGTCGTCTCTGCTCCCGGTACGGCTATGGATCCGCGTGTGCCCCAAAACTTGACTTGCATGAAAACAACCCAGTCTCTTTTAAATAGACAGTTTTGGCGAAATATGATTAAATTCAGCTTTAAAATTTATAATTTATGCAATTCTAATATCTTTGTCAATTTAAAAAAATCTTGCATAAAAATCTTAAATCTACCCAATTGATCCAATATACAACAAGAGGGGATTTCCAAAAATTCACTTTATCGACCACGGGACCCTTAAAAATAGACAAAATATGAACCGTAAATTCCTCAAAAGGCCAATTTTTAGAGATTCCGAAGAGGGTTTAAGACCAAAAGCTCATAGGCTTTCTTCTTTTTCCGATTGCCCCTTTATGAGCTATCGATTCTTTTTGGCCCGATTAGCATTGTCCCTTGCGATCTTTTCAACAACCCCGGTTTTTGCCGATTCTCCGGAACAATACCGGGCTTATCCGGGTCTGATCGATTTACGCTCAAACATCAGCGACGGCGAACACACCATTGCCGAATTGGCCGGTATGGCCCGTGAGCGCGGGTTTAAAATTTTGTTCTTTAATGACCATGATCGGGTGGAAATCGCCTATGGCCTCCCGCCTTTCCGCAACCTCTTGCGTTACAAACAAAGCCGCAAATCCATTATGACCCGGGGACCGGAAAAATATTTGGCGGAGATCCAAGAAGCCGGCCGCCAATTTCCGGATATGATTTTGATTCCGGGTTGCATCACCTCGCCCTATTACTACTGGACCGGTTCCTGGTTCAAAGGCGATTTGACCGTGCACGAATATGACCGCAAATTGCTTATCCTGAACCTGGAAAAACCGGAGGACTATTCCGGCCTGCCCAATATCGGCAACCGCTTGTCCTTCAAATACACCCGGGTCTTATGGCCCGGCTTGATCATCTATGTGATCCCGCTGGCGATCGGATCTCTGCTGCTGGCCGCCAAGGGTCGGCGGCATTTCTGGTGGAGTCTCTTTCTGATCGCCGGCTCGATTTTTGCTATGCTGGATTACAATCCGCTGCGCAGTTCACGCTTCAGTCCTTATCAACCGGAACCCGGCCTGGAACCGTATCAGGAAGTAATCGATTATGTACACCAACGGGGCGGCCTGAGTTTTTGGAACTATCCGGAGCAGCGCTCCGGTGTGCGTGAAGAGAAGTCAATCCGCCTCTCGACCCCGCCCTATCCCGAGCTGATTCACAAAACACAAAATCAGACCGGCTTTTCCGCCCTATATGGAGACGCGATCTTTGCCATTGATCCGGGCCGGGAGTGGGACCGGGCTTTAAACGATTACTGCCGCGGCCAACGAAAAACCCCGCCCTGGGGCATTGCTACGGCCGATTTTCACGCCGACGGTCGGCTCAATCTGAAATTAGGAGCTTTCCCGACCACTTTTTTCTTAAAGGAATTTTCAAAAAAAGATGTGTTGGCAGCCCTGCGCCAAGGCCGTATGTACGGCTCCTTTACCGACGGCAAAAGCCGGCCCCAAATCGAAACTTTTTATCTTGCAGGCGACCCGGAGCAAAAAGCAGTCATGGGCGAAACCCTGGTCACGAACCAACAGCCCCGAATTTATTTCACGATTACTGATCCGATCGATCCGCAAACCCCTGCTACCCTATTTTTAATCCGGGGCGGTAAGCGGATCAAGACCTTTGCCGGACCGCAACCCCTGGTGATCGAATATCTGGACAAGGAAATCCCGCCCCAAACCTTGACCTATTATCGTTTAATGGATAGCCGCAAACGATTGGTCTCCAACCCGATTTTCGTGAAATATGCGGCTCCGGCATCGGATATTGAAGACGCAAATAAAACCGAATAAGGAAGGATAAACCACCAAGACGTAAAGACACAAAATCAAAAAAAATAAATAAAAAACCTTGGTGTCTTTGCGTCTTAGCGGTAAAAAAATCTTAACCATTTCGAACGAAATTTTAGCAGTATTTACCCGAGCCATTACCATAAGGAACCTCTATGTGCGGCATATGCGGAAAAGTGGATTTTGAAGCTAAAACGGTTAACGCGGAAGGGATCCGAAAAATGTGCCGGACCATTCTCTACCGCGGCCCGGACGATGAAGGCATCTATGCCTCTCCCATGGCCGGATTGGGCCATCGCCGTCTCAGCATTATCGACTTGAGCGCGGACGGCCACGAACCCATGAGTAATGAAGACAACACGCTCCGGATGGTCTATAACGGCGAACTGTATGATTTTCAAGAATTACGCGAACAGGTACTGGCCAAAGGCCATATCCTGAAAAGCCATACCGATTGCGAACCGATTCTCCATCTTTATGAAGCAGAAGGCCCGGCTTGTCTGCAACGCTTAAAAGGCATGTTCGCCTTTGCCCTGTGGGACGAACGCCGCCAAAAACTGTTCCTGGCCCGCGACCGGCTCGGCATCAAGCCTCTTTATTATTACTGGGACGGAGTTCGCCTGGTTTTTGCTTCCGAGATCAAGGCCGTTTTGGCCGACCCGGGCGTACCGCGCCGGATCGACACTGAAGCCCTGGATCTTTACTTGACCCTCAATTACATCCCCGCCCCGCGTACGATCTTTAAAGACCTTTACAAGCTTCCGGCCGGTTCCTACCTGGAATGCGAACAAAGAAAAATCAAGGTCACATCCTATTGGAACCTCGCCGAGAACAAGACAAAGCTCCCAGCCTATATGTCTTTCGAGGAGCAAAAAAAGACCCTGCGCCGGCTGCTGGAGGAAACCGTGCAAAACCATATGATCGCCGATGTGCCCCTGGGTGCATTTTTAAGCGGCGGTCTCGATTCCAGCATCATTGTGGCCCTCATGGCCCGGGCCTCGAGTCGGCCGGTCAAAACTTTTTCCATCGGCTTTCCGGACTTGCCGGCTTTCGACGAAACCGAGTATGCCCGCCAAGTAGCCGAGTTGAATCAAACCGAGCACTACCCTTTCCGTTTGACCTGCAAAGACATTCTGGCCGCTTTTCCCGCCGTGCTCGAAAGCCTGGACGAACCCTTTGCCGATTCCTCGGCTGTCCCGACTTATATCGTGGCCCGCGAAACCCGTAAACATGTGACCGTGGCCCTGTCCGGCGACGGCGGCGACGAACTGTTCGCCGGTTATCGCATGTACCTCGGCGAATATTGGTGGCGCTATTACTCCTTAATCCCGGCCTGGATGCGGAATCATCTTCTGCATCCCCTGATCCGCTCCCTGCCGGATGCCCGCGACAAACCGAGCCTGGAAAAAATCCGGCGGATCAAAAAATTCGTGCATGGTATGAGCCCGGATTTTGCGGAACGGTTTTCGGGCTGGCGCGAAATTTTTCCATTCGATTTGCGGCAAAAACTATTGCATAAACCGTTTGACCGAAATCTGTATCTCGAACAAAATCAAGCCACTTTGGCATTGATAGCTGGGCATTTCGAAAAGGAAAACATCAATTTAATGCTCGCCATGGATTCCCAGGGATTGCTTCCCGGCGATATGCTCAACAAGGTTGACCGCATGAGCATGCTCAACTCACTCGAAGTTCGCGTCCCTTTTCTGGACCACCGGGTAGTCGAATACGCTTTCGGACTTCCGGGCTCTACCAAACTAAAGGCCCGACAAGGCAAATATATTCTAAGGGAAACTTTTAAAGACTTGTTGCCTCCGGCTTTGCATCATCGCCCCAAAGCGGGCTTTGAAATGCCGATCGGCGCTTGGCTCAGAAAAGAATTGCATTTTCTAATGGATGAATATCTTGGTCCTCATTCCATTCGGCGCCAGGGCCTTTTCGATGCGGATATCGTTCAAAATCTGGTCCAAACCCATCTGAGCGGCCGCCGGGATACGTCCTGGCAACTTTGGAATCTGATCGTGTTTCAGCACTGGTTTAAGAAGTATATGGGTTAGCAACGAAGGAGTTCACAGGAACGGATGATGAGAAACATCATCCGGGGATGACCAAAAACGATCATCCGGAGTTCACGGTTCACGGCTGGAGAAAACCGAAAACGGATTGACTAAAAATATGAATACCGATCTCGAATCTTGCTCAAAGTCCACTTACATTCGAAATTTCCTAAAAGGCAATTTGCTCCTGTTGGCTTTGTTTCATTTGTTTGGTTGCAGTCCGAGCTATGTTTTCCAGGCCGCGGCCGGCCAATACCGGCTGATGAATCATTCCGTCCCCGTGGCTGAAGCACTGCAAAAAAACAACTTGACCCCGGAACAAAAAGAAAAACTGAATCTGGTCGCGATCGTCAAGCAATTCGGCGAGCGGGAGTTGGGCCTGAAACAGACCGAAAACTACCAAACCGTGTATCTGGAATCCGGCCGAAACCCGCTTTATGTGATTTCCGCCGCGCCTAAAGACCAACTGACTCATAAAACCTGGTGGTTCCCTGTTGTCGGCCGCGTTCCGTATCTCAGTTATTTTGACCGGGGAAAAGCACAAACCAAAAAAGAGCAGCTTCTGAAAAAAGATCTCGATGTCATCATCGGCCAAGCCGATGCCTATAGCACTCTGGGCTGGTTTCGGGACCCGGTCACTCTAAACTTGTTGAACGACTCGACCGTGAATCTGGTGGAAACGATTCTGCACGAATTGACCCACACCACTCTGTACCTCAAAGGCCAGGGGGAATTTAACGAAAGCCTCGCCATGCTGGTGGGCCGCGAAGGCGCCAGACTTTTTCTGGAAGCCCATTTCGGGCCCGATCATCCGCTCAGCCTCGAAGCCCGGCACATTCTGGAAGATCAGCGCCTCTTCTCTTCCTTTTTAGATGATCTCCTGGCCCGGCTGGAAACCCTGTACCGCGGGCCTTTGGCTTACGAAGAAAAAATGAAGCAAAGGGAGCAAATCTTCACTCAGGCCCGAACCGATTTTGCCCGACTGACGACCCGTTTAAAAACCGATGAATTCACCTATTTCGGACACGAAAACCTGAACAACGCTTATCTCCTGGCCATCGGCTTGTATCACCGCCATTACCCGGCCTTTGAGAAAGTATTGCAACAAAAAAACGGTTCCCTGGCTGAAACGATTCTCTATTTCCGGACCTTGGCCAATGATAAAAAAGATCTGCTTCAGGCACTCGACGAATCGCCCGAATAGGTCTTTGGGTCAATTTTATTATTGATAAGAAAAACCGAATAACACCGTCATTCCGGCATGTCATGATTTTGCGGAACAAAATCATCAGTTGGCCGGAATCCATTATCGACACTCGCAAGCATATTTTGATTCCGGTTCATGCGGGTTGGGATTCATTCATGACTAAAATAAAAAAAATTTTTATCATCTCCGGTCTGTCCCTTGTGGGCATACTGCTTATTTTGAGCGCTGCGGTTCTTTATCTCTATTTTCATCCCGATAAACTCTTGCCTTATCTGGTGAAGACCATAGAAAAAAATACTCATACCGTTTGCGATATCCGGGAATTGACCCTAAGCTGCCGCCCTTGGCATATTCGCATGAAAGGCCTGACCTTCAAACCCGACCGGGAAGGCCGCGGGTTTGATCTTTCCATACCGGTCATGGACGTGGACCTGGAATTTACCGGTCCGTTCGGGCAGCGAACTCTGGTCATTCAAAAAGTGCTGATCGGCGGTCCGAGCATAAAAATCGGTCGGGATTTCAGCTTGCCCCAACTAATCGGCGCAACTGAGAAACCTTCTTTTGCCAAGCGAATGTTTGACTATTTGTTTTTCAAGGAGATATTCTTCCAAACCGCCAAAGTGACGAATGGAGATCTAAACCTGACCTGGGACGACCAGACCGTGCAATTGAAAGATATCCAAATGGAATTAAAGCCCAATCGTTTACTGGAACTCACTTGCGGTGGAGAAGTGCAGTGGCTGAGCCGGGGCCTGACCCTCCTCTTCCCGCAGATTTATCTGGCCACGGACCGGCC
>RPPU01000030.1 GCA_003819975.1 Desulfobacteraceae bacterium | reverse complement strand
GATGTTGAAATTCTTCACCAGCACGTCCAGGACATTGGGGGTGATGAACGCGGGCAGAGAGGGCCCCAAGCGGATATCCTTTATCCCCAGGTGCAAGAGGGTCAGGAGGATAGCCACGGCCTTTTGCTCGTACCAGGAAAGGATCATGGACAAGGGCAGGTCGTTGACCCCGCATCCAAAGGCGTTGGCCAGGGCCACGGCGATCTGGATGGCCGAGTAGGCGTCGTTGCACTGCCCCACGTCCAAAAGCCTGGGGATGCCGCCGATATCGCCCAGTTCCTTGTCAAAAAAGCGGAACTTGCCGCAGGCCAGGGTCAGGACCACACAATCCGAGGGAACCTTTTCCACAAATTCCGTATAGTAGTTGCGGCCCGGCTTGGCGCCGTCGCAGCCCGCCACCAAAAAGAAGTGCCGGATGGCTTTGCTTTTGACCGCATCGATCACCTGGCCCGCGATTCCGAGTACGGTATGATGCCCGAAGCCCACGGTCACGCTTTTAGCGGACCGGTCTTCGGAAAAGCCCGGCATGGCCAGCGCTTTCTCGATCACAGCCGAAAAATCGCGGCTCGCGATATGCTTCACGCCCGGCCAACCCACCCGGCCCGTTGTGAAAAGATGATCGAAATACGAACCCTGGGGTTTCTGAATGCAGTTGGTGGTCATGAGGATGGCGCCCGGAAATTCGGGAAACTCCCGGATCTGGTTCTGCCAGGCCGTGCCGAAATGGCCGTAAAAATGCGCATACTTCTTCAGGCCCGGGTAAGCATGGGTCGGCAGCATTTCGCCATGTGTATAAACATAAATACCCTTGCCCGCAGACTGCTTTAGGATGGCTTCCAGATCGAGCAAATCATGACCCGAGACCAGGATCGCCTTGCCTTTTTTCACGCCTAGCGGCGCCTGAGTCGGCGCCGGATGACCGAACGTGCCGGTATTGCCCTTATCCAGCAGTTCCAGGGTCCATAAATTGGCTTCACCGGTCCGGAGCGTCAACTTGACCCAGTCATCCAGGGTCAGGTTTTTGTTCAAAGTGGCGGCCAAAGCCTCGTGTACAAAAGCATAGACCCGGTCGTCGGTTTGGCCCAGGATCTTGGCATGATCGGCATAGGCGCTGATGCCCTTGATTCCGAAGATAACCGTGTGTTGCAAGGCCCGGATATCGGGATTCAAATCCGGATCTGCTTTTAAACCGACTGCCTCGCCCTGTTTGACCAGTTCCGCGACTGTCGCTGCCGGCTTGAAATGGGCCGCATCATATGCAAAATCCGCTTTGCCGCCCGCCGCCTTGACCTTGGCTTTCAATTCGTCCCGATATTTAACGGCCTGTTGAATCAGCGGCACAAAGCGCTCCGGATCGAAATTCACATTGGTCAGAGTTGAAAAGGCCGCCCCGCAAGTGAAATCGTTGATCTCCGGGCTCACCACGTTTTTTTTGCGCGCCTCATGCGCATATAAAGAAAGCCCTTTTAACGCATGAATTAATAAGTCCTGTAAACTCGCGACATCATGGGGTTTGCCGCACACTCCGATCTTGGTGCATCCTTCGCCTTTAAACGTCTGTTCACATTGATAGCAAAACATAAATATCCTCCTTATTTGAAATTGTTGTGACAATCAAAAAAACATCATCATGGCTTTGATTATAGGTTTGTTTTGGAAACCGCGCCTTGACTTAAGTCAAAAATCTGAAAGATTATTTTTTTATTGACCGGATCTAGCGGTAGGACAGGTTAATTTTAAAAAATAAATATACCGAGCCCGCCGAATAATGGTTGTTTTTTAAGAACCTGAGTCAGCACTCTCCCGCGATGCTTTAAGCGCCGAAGATATTTTTGCCTTCTTCCGGTTTGCCGAGACCAAAAAATGGATCGAGACACCGATCAAAACCAACAATAACCAGATCATGATGCTTTCTCCCGGGATTTCATCACCCTTTGAATTCAACCAAAATTTCGTTGATCTTATCGGGCCCGATCGGTCTTAAGGTCGGCAGAAATTCTGCGGTCACCCTGGCCCGGAAAGAATCCCCAAAAGCCTCTCTCGGCTCCGCTTCGTAAAGAATCCCGATCGGAATCTTCTTTTCCCATTCGGTCGTTAATTTCAGGGCCGCCTCGCGGTCGCGCCGGTCATGATCGTCGTCCAGTTTGTACACCCTTTCCAGGTACCATTGCATGGGTCGCGTGCCCCAGGTGATGCAGGGTTGAACCACATCGATATAGGAAAACCCGCGATGACGGACAGCCGCCACCAGAAGTTCTTTCAGATGTTCGATCTCACCGGCAAATCCCCGGGCCACAAAGGTGCAACCCTGCCCGATGGCGAGCGCCGGCATGTTCAAAGGCGGAATATCGACGCCCCGGGTTTGCAGCGTGGTTTTTTCGCCGATCTGCGTCGTGGGCGAAGCCTGGCCCTTGGTCAGGGCGTAGACTTCATTGTTGTGCACCACCAGCGTCATATCCGGGTTGCGCCGCAATGCATGCAAAAAATGATTGCCGCCCTCTCCGTAACAATCGCCGTCACCGGTCACCACGACGGTAGTCAACTTCGGATTGGTTGCGCAGATGCCCGTGGCTACCGGAATGGCCCGGCCGTGCAAGCCGTTAAAAAGATTGCACCTCAGGTAATGGGGCAGCTTGGCTGCCTGACCGATGCCCGAGACCAGACAAATTTCATGCGGCGCCTTGCGTAGTTCTACAAAAGCTTTTTTAATAGCTTGCAGAATGCCGAAGTTGCTGCACCCCGGACACCACTGAATCTCGACCGCGCTTTCGAATGCTTTGATATCAAAACTATCCATAAAAATTCCTCCAAATATATTCTCCGGTTAAAGGCAAGCCGTCATAGCGGCGGATGCTGCCGGATAAATGCAAAAAATATTCGGACTGCAGTAATCGTCCGATTTGGCCGCCGCTATTACTTTCAACCGTCCAGTATAGCTTGTGCTCCGGAAAAATAAAATCCGGCAAGGGCCACAATTCCGTAAAATGAATCGTGCCGGCCTTGATTCCGTCCTGTTTTAGCAGTTCCATTGCTTCCCGGACGGCATTCCGGGACGAACCCCAGCCGATCAGAACAACCTCGGCCTCATCCAGATCGGTCTGTTTCGGAGGCCTCATTTCTTTTTTCAAGCTCCTCAGCTTTGCCGTCCGCTTCTCGACCATGGCGGTTGCCGTATAAGCCAGGTCTTCGGTTATGTGACCGGCTTCATCATGCTCGTCGCTGTCCGCGCAAACCAGGTGTTTGCTCTGTCCCGGATAAAGGCGCGGTGAAATCCCGGAAGCGGTCCATCGGTAGCGCTTATATTCATTGATTGAGACCGGATCTGCCGGGTTGAAATCCGCGACCGAGGAATCGACCGGGAAATCCTCAATGGAAAAAGAAGCATCGGCCAGGAATTGATCGGTCAAAATAATGACGGGGACTTGATATTTATCCGCCAGATTAAAAGCGCGCACCGTCGCGTGAAAGGCGTCCTCCGCATCGCTCGGCGCCAGCACCAATTTCGGAAACTCGCCGTGGCCGCTGTGTACCGCGAACAGCAGATCGCCCTGGGCCGTGCGCGTGGGCAGGCCGGTGGAGGGCCCCGGACGCTGCGCGAGCACAATGACCAAAGGCGTTTCGGTCATGCCGGCCAGGCTCACGCTTTCGCACATCAAGGCAAAACCGCCGCCCGAAGTGGCGGTCATGGCGCGCACGCCGGCAAAGCTCGCGCCGATCGCCATGTTCACGGCTGAGATCTCGTCTTCGGCCTGCTCGATGAAGATACCCAAGCGTTCCTGCTCTTTGGTCAGATAGGCGATAATCGTGGTCGAGGGCGACATGGGGTAGGCGCTGATGAACCGGCACCCGGCCTGCGCCGCTCCCAGCGAAAGGGCTTCATGGCCCGTGATCAGGCGATAAGAGGCCTTTCCGGCCAATATATTCCAGGGAGAAGTCCCGGGGAACTTTTCATAGGCCAGGCGCGATCCTTCGGTCGCGGCCCGGTCATTGGCCGCCACGGCTTTCGCGCCTTTGCGGCCGAACTGTTTAGCCAGCCGCTCCCGGACGATCTCCGGTTTGATCCCCAAAAGAGTCGTTAAGATTCCGACGGCGAGCATATTGGTAAAAAATTTTCCGCCCGCTTTTTCTATATCCGTCTTTTTAATCGCAATGGTGATGGAATCGTTCGGTTCTTCCGCCGGCGCGATCAGAATACCGTCTTTCTTTAGCAGCGGTTTGTACTTCTGGAGCGCACCGCGATTCAAAACCAGCAAAATATCGGCGGCCTGTTGCGGGGCATTATCGGGATGGGCGCCGATCCGCAGAGTATAACTGTTTTGTCCCCCGCGAATGCGCGACTCAAATTCCTGCCAGGAAAACACGGCCTGACCTTGTGCGGCAACAACATGCGCTAAAATTTCCCCGATGGTTTGCACGCCCTCGCCGGCCGCGCCCGCCAGCACAATATTGAGATCTTTCATTTCACTGTTCCCCCACGAAAAGAAATTCCGAGAAAATGATTTTTCCATGACGAAAGGCAGAGAACCGGCCGCGGGCCATTGTACGGACTGATTCCGGCGCTCTCACCGGAACTCCTGTTCCAGTCTCACTGGAACTCCTGTTCCAGTCTCACCGGAACTCCTGTTCCAGTCCCGCCGGAACTCCTGTTCCGGTTGGCTGGAATTCCTGTTTTTTCGATTTTTATGCTGTAATAAAGGATCAATCCGGCAGCTTTCTGTTTTCCGGCCATTTTTGGAAGCGCGCAAGCTCATCCGCCGGTTTGGACGACAGGGGCAACTCATGCAATTGAACCGGTAATCGATAAGCCCGGATCGCCGGTTTCGCCAAATTGGCCTGGGCTCTCAAAATAAATACCGGTTCGGTTTCGCCGACACCGGGAATATTTAATTTTCCGTATTTTCCCGAGATCGCCGTTTTTCTTCTCCTTGATCTGAAATCCAATTTCCATCTTCGATGGTCAAAACGAGATCCGCTGCGCTTTCGTTCGATTCCCCGATCCGGTCCGGATCTTCTTTACACAACAAGGCCATGAACTCGCTTACATGTAATTTCTCTTCATGGGCAATTTGGAGCAACAATTTTCTGATCCGCTTGCTTTCAGCCAGGTTCGATAACCGCTCGTACAAACGGACGGCCTCCAATTCCGCGATTATGGCGGCTTTAAGAATCTCCGCATCCAAGTTGCAAGTCCTTATTTTATTCAATAAAACCGGAGCAAGCGTAGGCATGAGTTTTCTCCTTCCGGGCCTTATTTGGTAAAAAATCAAGCGACTTACCAGGGTATGCATTTATTCCGGCGCTTCTGCCGGAATTCATGTTTTTCGGCTCTACGCTTTTCCGGACCGAAAAACATTTAGGATATGAAAATCGGTTTATAGCTCTCCCACACCCCATGGATGTTGCAGAGACTGATGGCATGCAGCATGCCTCGCTTTTTAATGCGCGCTGTCACGGAAAGAGCGGCTTCGCTGAAAACGCATCCTTTGTTGGCGCCCTCAATGGAATCGCCATGCGCGTCGAAGCTGCCGAAAGCGATCTGGTAAATGAATTTTTCGTCATCCGGCTTGAAAAAAAGCTGAATCCAGCGGATATGATGTTCCGTGGTATTGGGATGCGGGATCTCTTTGCCCACCGTGATGGTTATCAATGCTCGCTCATCCGCCTTGACCGAATCCGCGCATTCGATGACCGGGACATGCTTCTCCTTTTTCCAATCGGCCGATTGATAAAACTCTCCCAAAGTTCTCATGAACCCTGACCGACCTCTTCCGTGCTTTAGCGCCGGCCGGTTAATGGCTGCCCGCCAAACGCGGATTTTGATAATTTTTTTCCAATGAAACCAATAATCCCTGAAATTCGTCGCTACGCACCGCGCCGAACCCGATTTCATCGGCGCACTTGAAAGCCTCAAGCAACCCGGCTTTTTTCCGCGCTGAAAGGCGGTTTTCCACAATGGAAAAGAGGATCGTGTTCTCCTTGTCCATATGCTCTTTTTGCAAGGTGATATACTTGCTCAGATTCACGACCAGCCAGGTATCGGCATTGAGCTCGGCATCGCGATAATGACGAATCAATCGGCCGATCACATTCACGTACATTCTTTCGGTTTCATGTTCGCCGAGAATCGATCCGATCATTTTTTTTTCGCGATCGCCGCTTTCCGCCATAAACTCCGGATAAAGCAGGCTTTCTTCTTTACCGTTATGGCGCGCGTCAACGTAAATTTTCAAATAATCCCAAATGCTGTCCAAATCGTCGACCTGAATCGGCTCCCGCCGGTCCAATTTCATGCAAAAACTCGCCAGGACATTCATCATGCGCCCGATATGGTCATGTTCTTGCTTCAAAGGGGCCGTGACGGATAAGCTTTTGTTCTCCGCACTCTGATCCGCACCCCCGGTTTGAACCTCCTCCGGGGAAACCTCATCGGCCGGAAAGCAATCATAATCTCTCTCAAAAACGGTCTCGGATTTTAATGGCATGGTCATACCTTGACGATATCGTTGAAGGTTCCGAACTCATTCGGCGCCCGCTCCCGACTCAGTGGGTCATTACGCCATTCGCCGTCCACAATATAGCGATACTGATAGGTCCCGGGTTGTAACTGCAGGATCGTACGCCATTCGGTCGCGGCCCCGTTATTTTTTTGAGGTTTTAGAGGAGTTACATCCCCTTTCCATTCATTGAAATCGCCGGCCAGGTAGACCCTTCCGGCTTCCGGAGCCGTTAGATTAAATGTGACTTTTTTCTTTTTTCCTTTTCCGATCAACATGGTTTACCCTCTCCTTTTATAAATCTAACCATTTGACTTAATTGACGAATTCGTAATAAGGGATAGAATGATTAATGAATAACATCATATCGGGCGCCGCTTCATAATTGTTGCTATGCCTGCAACGACCGCAATTCCATTTTCCCCAGCATTTATTAATGGCAATATCTAGGCATCTATCGTAAAACCCGCAGTAAATATTTCGGCTTCCCATGCCTCTCTCCGGTTGACATTTTGGTTTCATGGCGAGACCTCCTTTAAATGATTGAGCATTTCACTATTTTTAAGCCACCGGTCAAAAAAACCAATAAGGTGACTCCTGTATTCTGAAAGAAAAAATCTTGTAGATTTACAAGAATTGATGGCCCCATCCGCCATCCGGCCCGAACGCGTCCCCGGTCTAAACCTTTTAGCGGACGATTCTGAATTCCGGCTACCTGGGCAATAATTTTGTTTTTATAGGGCCTTTTTCAACTGAGGTATTGGGGTAAAATCGTCCAGATCTTATTCCAGCCCTCTTTATCGATCACGGCCGCAGCGCCTTCACTATTAAAGGAATAGTCTTCGCAATGGTTCAGGATATCGGGGTATTCGGTTTTCATACGTTCCCATATGGTTTGGGATTCCTCGACGCAATACAGCATTCGGATCGCATCCAGCACCGCCACTTTCCCGTCAGGCGTAAACCGAACCGGCTCGTCGTCAAAATGAATGGTCGTTGTTTGTTCCATCGTCAGCCCTCCCTTTTTTCAATATGTCCTGAGCCGGGCGAAGGGCTCAGCACGAACGGACTCGCTGTTTGGCTCCGTTTCCCGCACTTCCCGAGTCCTGAGCTTGACGAAGGGTCGTAAGACCTATCCTGAGCTCGAAAGTGTCCTCAATCGCTTCCTGAATTTCCTTTAAACCGAACGGTTTGAAAATCACGACATCCACGCTGCTGCGGCCTATTTTGCCCCTGACCATTTCTTCGTTCGCACCGGTCATCAGGATGACAGGGATATCCTCGGTCCGCTCCTTGATCTTTTTGGCTAATTCCCAACCGTCCATGCCCGGCATTTGCAGGTCGGTTATAACGACGTCAAAGGACATCTGGTCCAGAATATCCAGGGCTTTAAAAGCGTCTTCGGCCGGGAACGCATCGTAATCGTAAAGGGAAACCATTTTTGAAACCAGTTCCCGGGTGCTGCTGTCGTCATCCACGATCAAGATGCGGTCTTTTCTTACGGGCCTTTCCATTGCGGTATCTTTGACTTTTTGAAGTTGCATGGTCTTATCCTTTCCCCTATTCTATATATCGAACGCCGATTTTCTTCCCGCTTCGTGCCGGCTATTGAACCACCGTTGCTTCCCGGGTCTTACGAGCCCCTCAAACTCGGCCGCGCTTAAACCGGTGTAATCCGATGGTTGAACTTGGACTGTTTTGAGAATGGCTATATTTTCGGTCTGATTCGATCAAATTTCTATAGGGCCTGCGCTGTATTCTAGGCTGGAAATTGCGGTAGTTTTCACGGCTGAAACCCGGTCGCCGATTCGGAGATTCGCGAAAAAACAAGACGGATACGCCTTTGCCGCACGGGGCGGACGGGTGAAGCATCGTTGAATCTGAGTGGTTATCTTTAAAAGATTAAAAAAAGGGGTGGGTCAAGGGCTAATGCGGACTAAACGGATAAACCTTGCCGGGTCGCCCCGGGAAACTCTTTGCCCGGCGGCTTCAGGCGCACCATTTCGCGGCGGCCGAATTCGCATTCCGCCAAGGGACCGTTGTCGGATCGGCCGAAAACGGGCAACCGGATTATGTCCGGCCGCTCTTTTTCCGGAGCGAATTTTTTTGTCCCGGACTTTTTCGAATCGTAAAAGCGCTAACCCGGCTCATAACTGCTTTCCATCGCGCTTATTGCGGCGCTAAAACCGGAAAACCCGCTTCTTTCCAGGCTGTCACTCCGCCTTTCAGCGCCCAAACGTTTGTATAACCTTGTAAAACAAATTGATCCGCCACCCGGACGGAAGTAGCTTCCGCCGGTCAGGCGCAATAGAATATGATCGTTCGATTCTTGTCGCCGTTAGCGAATTTTTTCTTGAATTCACCGAGCGCCACGGCCCCTTCCAGCCTCATCTTATTGAACAACTCGTCGCTGTCGTAAGCGCAGACCAGCAAAGCCTGCCCGGACAACACTTGCGCGCGCGCTTCCTGAACCGAAATGAGCTTTGCCGCCGTCGCTTTGCCGGTATTATTGGGATGAGCGCAAAAAAAAGTTAAAGCCGACAAGAATGCGATTCCGATCGTTATTTTTGCGGCTTGTATTCCTTTCATCCGTTTCCTCCCTTGAATTTCTTCATTCTGCCGGTAAAAACGAAGATAAATAAGCCGTGGACTTTAAATGGAAATCCTTGGAAAAAAAATAGGATCCTCTTCCGATCGGCCCGAGGGCCGTATTCTCCCTGCGGCCTATCGCTCGGATCCGTTACTTCCGCCGCCGCATCGCTTTAAAACCGAATCGGGGAAAGTTGGCCCGACAAGTCTTGAGATACCTTGCCGGTCCAATCTCCCCGCTTACCAGTCAATAGTTATATTTCTACTGACTCCCCTTGGTCTTACAGGTCTGATTCCTTATTTATTCCCTTTGTACAATCCATTTTCGAGTTCGTCCTGCATTTTTGGCGACCAAGCCGTCACCCACATTCCGTTTTTCATATATTCGAACGAATCGGCGGTGATGGATTTATATCTGGAGTCAACGGTCCCGTTCACCCGGACGACATCGTTGATGTGCCGCGCCAAGGTTGCCCGATCGATATTCGGGATGAAATAATAGTCATTGCTCTTGGTTTGAATTACGAAAACGTTCTCAGCGGCCGCCAGGGGATCTTCCTGGCCGATGGGGCAGGTTTTACCCTGGGTCACGCATTGATAACCCTGAATGGTGCCTTCAAGCGTGGCGGCGCCGGCCATAAGAGGCGTTAAAGCGAATAACAATAGAACACTGGCCAACATTAATTTACTTTTCATTTTTAATTCCTCCGATTTTTTGTTTAATGGTTTTTGATTATTTTAGGTCTTCCTTTGCCGATTTCTTTTGCCGGTCTTTCCGGTTTGCGCTCACCTCCTTTCGTTCGTATTCGTCAAATCGTATAACCTTTTTCATCCGGGGGCATTGCGCCTTTTGGCCCTTGCTGGTTTTCGTTACGGATTGCTTTTCATGTTAATGAGCCGGGTTTCTCGTTTCAATAAGGACAAATGCGCATTTTACCGCGGGTATTTTTTCTCATCTTTAAAAATCTCGCGCCAAATAACCGTTTTGAAGCGCGTACTTGAAAAGATCGATCATATTTTTTATATTCAATTTTTTGCCGATGCTGGCGCGGTGATGTTCCACGGTTCGCGGGCTGATATACAGATCGTTGGAAATTTCACGGCTGGTTTTGCCTTCGGCCAGCAAAGTCAAGACTTCTCTTTCCCTGGTGCTCAGGGTTTCTTCGTTCAGGCGCCCTTTATCGCGTACCATATCGACGAAGCCGTTGGCCAGATTTTGCGTCAGCAGCGGCGACATATAGAGTTCGCCGTTGCGGATCTTGCGGATCGCGGAAAGCAATTCTTCGTCCGTGTCTTCTTTCAGCAAATATCCGTCGGCGCCGGCCGATAGGGCCTGATAAATCGATTCTTTGTTCTGATGCATGGTCAGAATCAGTATTTTAATGTGCGGATAACCGGCCTTGATTTCGCGCGTTGCTTCGAACCCCCGCAAACGGGGCATGGAAAGATCGAGCAAGATCATGTCCGGCGTCTGCTTTTTCAACAGATCGAGTAGTTCGATCCCGTCGCCTGCTTCTCCGATGACGATCAACTCCCGGTTTTGGTCCGCTTCTTCGATAAGCCGTTTCAAGGCATGTCGCACTAAAATATGGTCATCGGCCAAAATAATACGATAGGGATTCATCTCTTCCTCCTCCTGTTTGTATAACGATTCTAATAATGCCGCCTTATCGACCGGCATGAAAAAGACCCTGTTTCGTTTAAAGGTTCCCTGCTCACTCGGCTGATTGATCGTCCGTTCGCGCCGAGCGGTGTTACGCAACGATTTTTTTACCGATTCATCTTACTTTCTTTTCTCCGGGATTCAATGAAAGGAATCCTGTATTCCGGTAGGTATAATCCCTTATTTTCCGCATACACATGCCATCTGATGGATATTATTCCCCCGGAAGAGAATGCGGATCGTCTTAAAATTTTTTTAAAAGATGCCTGTTTCCTTGAATGAATCGAAATGCGGATTAGCTTAGAGGCTGGAATAAGGAGATCGAATGAACTCAATTTTACGCAAAATTATCTTATTGCTTATGATGGCCTTTTTGTTTAGGGCGGAGTCTGTGTCTGCGCAAACCGATTCCCCGGCGCCGAATTTCGAAATTGCGGCATTGGACGGCGGCAAAATCAGCCTCAAACAATTTGCGGGCAAATGGGTTATCCTGGATTTCTGGTCCGTAACTTGTTCGGCTTGTAAAGCCGCCATTCCGGAATTGAATAAATTACAGACCAAATATCAAGCGCAAGGCTTAATCGTTATCGGAATCACGCTTGACCGGCCCGAGCGCGCCAATGACAGTCTGCTGAAAGATTACAAGAAATTTTTTAATATTAATTATAAAATCGCCCGAGCCGACCAAAAAATTCTGGACGATTATTTTCCCGGACAAAAAAGATATAATTTACCCACCTCTTTTATCGTTGATCCTCTCGGCCGGATCGTTAAATTCTATGAAGGTTTCGATTCGGGCCTGATTGAGAAAGATCTTGAACGATGTTTGAAATAGCCGTAAACAGCCAACCGGCTCGATTCACTCGATAATCCACAATTTTGAATCCGCATTCTCAAGTCTGTAATCCTGAATCTGTAAGCTCCAAATACGCTTTCTCCTATAAAGAGAATACAGAGTTCAGCTGATTCAATTGCCCCTCTTTTCGGTTGATAATAATGCCCAAACGAAAGGAGGCTGGTTCATGGCATCTAATTTTCGAATCGAGGCGCGCCGCAATCGGGATCATCTGCATCTGAAGCTCAGGGGAGACTTTGACGGTACTTCCGCCTATGAACTGATTTACAAACTGGAAAAACATCTAAAAGATTCTCCGTCCAAAGTGACGATTCACACTTGGGGGTTGCGAAAGATATACGCTTTTGGCTTGGCTGTGTTTCAATGTAATTTTCCAATAACACAATTTCATTCGACCGATTTTATTTTCACCGGTCCGTATGGCGAAAAATTGGCCTTCTGAAAAAATCCGGTCCTTGAAAATAAAAAAAATCGTTTATGGGAGGGGCTAACTCATGGAAAAAATGATCGAGATATTGTTTTACAAACTAGGGCTTAAAGGTCTGCAACCCCTGCAAATTCCCGGATTTGTCCGGAATGTGCTGAGAATCATCGTGGACGGGAGAAGCCTGACCACGGATGATGTCAATCAAAAACTCAAACACCTGGGCTGGGGAGAAGAAGTTATCGACGGTTCCATATTGGAACTTATCGTGGGCTTATTTGAAAACGAAGACAGGCCTGCAATGACCCTGTCGGTTTTCCATTAGGCGATCGTTCCACAGCATCGACATGGGGATTTCTAAAAATAAGCCTTTGGCAATTTTACGATCTGTTTCTCAAGGGCCGTTGTTGATAAAGTGTATTTTTAGAAATCCCGGGTTGTCGATAGGCAAAAATAAATTAGTCTATTGGCTTACCGTCGTAAGGATTTATTCCGGCGATTTCACTGGAACGTCTGTTCCGGTACACTGGAACTCCTGTTCCAGTCACACTGGAACTCCTGTTCCAGTCACACTGGAACTCCTGTTCCAGTCACACTGGAACTCCTGTTCCGGTACACTGGAACTCCTGTTCCAGTCGGCCGGAATACATGATTTTTCGATCCCACATTTTTCTGGTTCGAAAAATCATTTCATGTTTTTTTGTTCCTGCAAAAAAACATTTAGATTTTCGATTCTTTGGTGACCAGTCCTTTATCAATGGCCAAAGCGGTTAACGCCGAGGTCGTATGCATGTCCAGTTTTTCCATGATATTACTGCGATGTTTTTCCACTGTTTTCACGCTGATGCACAGATAATCGGCGATTTCCTTGTTCTTATAACCCTCGCCGATCAATTTCAGGACTTCTCGCTCCCGCTCCGTGACGCCGTCCCATAGAGAAACCGGCTGCACGGTTTTTTTGCCTTCGATATAGCCGGTTAAAATCTTTCCGGAAATACCCGGGCTGAAATACCGTTTACCCTGTAAAACCGTGTGGATGGCGCTGAAGAGTTCGTCGCGGTTGGCTTCTTTCAGGCAATAGCCTTCGACTCCCGATTTAAAAGCGCTCAAAATATAGTCTTCCGATTCATGCACGGTCAAGGCCAGCACTTTGGTCTCCGGAAACCGGCTCTTGATTTCCTTGATCACGGACAAACCGTCCATCTTGGGCATGGAAAGATCGAGTAAAAGCAAATCCGGTTTCAATGTTTCAACCCGCCGAATGGCTTCCAGGCCGTTTTCCGCTTCGCCGATCACGGCCACCTCATTGCTGGAACTCAAAAGCGATTTCAGACCTTCTCTCAAGATGTTATGATCTTCGGCAATAACGATTTTCTTTTTCTCACCCATAACCGACCTCCACTGCAACCATAAAGGTAAACAAATATTCACTATATACTTATATCCGTCCAACCTGCAAAGATTAAAATGTTACTATTTCTTCTCGTTTATCCGCGTGAAGCTTTAATCCTTTATCTGACGCTGGTTTTTCTGCTTTTCCATCGCCGACCCGCCCGCCGTTTCCATGATGGCGGGAATCTCAATGATGCCGACACAAGCCCGGACCGCCGCGATCAAATCTTCAACCGGACCGCCTTTGGTCAGGTAAGCGACGGCGCCGGCCTCGCGCATGGCAGCCGCCATGTCGTCTTCAACATGCATGGAAAGGCCGATAATGCGGGTTGCCGGTAATTCCGTCAGGATTTGTCGGGTTGCCTCGATTCCATTGACGCGCGGCATGCTGACATCCATCAAAATCACATCCGGTTGCAGATGACGCGACCATTTGACAGCCTCTTGCCCATCTTCGGCTTCCCCGACGATTTCGATATCGGGCTCTCCTTGTAATACCAAGGTCAGGCCTTGGCGCATAACCGGATGATCGTCCGCCAATAACACCCGGATTTTACGACCGATATCGCTCCTCATTCCGGGCTCCGGATCGATTTTTGCGGAAATCGAAGCTCCGCGAGGCTCTTCGGCGCTTATCCGCACCCCGCCTTCCACCGGCGTCAAACGTGCCGGCGCCGTTAAAATAAACCGACTGCCGTGCCCGGGTGCGCTCTCTGTTTCCATTTTTCCGCCCAGATAATTCAACCGTTCCCGAATGCTGAAAAGCCCGAATTGGCCGGCGGCCCTGCGCTCGGACTCTAATTGCTCCGGATCGAATCCCGCGCCCTGGTCCGATACCGTGACCCGGATTTGATCGGGATTACAACGGACCGTTTCAACCGCGGCTCCATCCGTCTGCGCATGCTTAACCACGTTGAAAAGCAATTCACGCACCGCTTCAAACAAGAACAAACACACCGGCTCGGCGGCCAGTTCCGCTTCGGGATCGGTCTTGATCGCGACCTTCAAGCCGTACTTTTGCTTCATCTGACGGCTCAGCCATTCCAGACCGACCGACAGGCCTTTTTCATATAGAGCCGGAGAGCTGAGATCCGCGGTCAGGGAGCGGGCCGATTTAATCGCTTCATCCAGGATGTCGAAAACCTGCGCGATGGTTTTTTGTCCTTCCGGAGTTTCCACGATCTCGCGTATGGTCGCCAGGTTGAACTTGGCTCCCACCAGGAGCTGCTGTAAATGATCGTGCAATACCTTGGCCAGGCGCTGGCGCTCGCGCTGTTCCGTCTGGCCCAATTCCGCGGCCAAAGCCTGCAACTGCCTGGCCCGGTCTTCGGCGACCTTGGCCGCCTGGTCCCGTTCGGAGCGGGTCCGCAGGATCGCGATCCCGAAAGCCAAGTCGCCGGCCAATTCGGTCAAGATCGCTCTTTGGCTTTCGTCAAAAACATCGGGCTGCTCGGCATAGATCGTCAACGCGCCGAAAACGCGCTGGGCGGAAATAAGCGGCAAAGCAATGGAAGAGCGATAACCGCGCTGCAACGCCTGCTCCCGCCATGGGTCCAGATCCGGATCGACTTTAAAATCCCGGCAGACCCGTATGGTTCCGGTGCGAATGCAAGCGCCGGTCGGACCGCGGCCGTGGGCTTCATCCGCCCAGGTAATTCGCGCTTCATCCAAATATCCCGCATCCGGTCCCACCGCCGCAATGGTTCGCACGGACTTAGCCGCATCGTTCTCGGCATACCCGACCCAAGCCATGCGATAGCCGCCCAACTCCCGGATAATGCCGCAAATCTCGCGGATCAGGTTTATTTCATCGGTGGCCCGAACCAGGGCCTGGTTGCATTCGCTGATCATGCGCAGAGTTTGATTGGATTGCTGCAATTCAAGCGTGCGTTCGCGCACCTTCTGCTCCAATTCGTC
>RPPU01000029.1 GCA_003819975.1 Desulfobacteraceae bacterium | reverse complement strand
TCGCACTATCGGTGACATTCCTCTGGCTATGGTCAGCCGTCAAAAAATCACTCCGTTACAGCAAAATTATAATCGCCGGCGTCAAGACCGGGATGTCACAATCACACCGGTTTTTGAAGAGCGAGTTTCCCTTCTTTATTATTATCCCAATATGAATCCTGACATTTTAGAAGCGCTCATTGATCTCGATTACAAAGGGATCGTCATTGCCGGCACCGGGTTGGGTCATGTAAACAAACCTTTGTATCCGGCTATTAAACGCGCTTCGGAAAAAGGCATCGCGATCTATATGACCGTCCAGACCCTTTGGGGTTACGTGCATATGTTTGTTTATGACACGGGCCGCGATCTGATGAGTCTGGGTATTATTCCGACCGAGAATATGCTGCCGGAAGTGGCCTATATCAAGCTGAGTTGGGCCTTGGGACAGACCCAAGATTTGGCCAAAGTCAAAGATATCATGCTGACTCCCATTTGCAGCGACATTACGGAACGGGAGCCTTACAATGGTTACCTGGTTTATCAAGGGGGCATTCCTGAGGTGGAAGAATTTATTAAGAAATTTCATAAGTGAAAGAAGGGGTCAAAGGGATAAGAGAAGGGTTCAAGGGATCAAGGGGCCGAGGGTGAAGAAATACATGGGTCAAGGGTGTAGGGGCTGGCCTTGCGCCTGCCCGGCGTGGTTTAAGAATAAATATCGAATATCGAATAACGAATGATGAAGGGATAAGAAAAGGGGCCGAGGGGTCAAGGGTTTAGGACACATGATCAAAAGCCTATTCTCATTTTGGTTTCACCGCTGTTAACAATATCTATATTGATGCAACCTTTCCCGCCAAAATCGGATGATTTTGATAACTTGTTTGATGCATGAATGCAAAATTTTTTTCACCTTATCCGGCAGGCGCAACATCAGCCTCCCACACCCTCGACCCCTTGGCACCTTGATCCCTGGAACCCTTCTTTTCTCCTTGACATCCCTTAGGATAATTGATAACGATTCATTCACGCTTTTTAGGCACGTAGCTCAGCGGGAGAGCACTACCCTGACACGGTAGGGGTCACGAGTTCAATCCTCGTCGTGCCTACCATTTTTAAACCAAATATCAGATAGTTATCAGTTGTTATATAACCTTTTAGTGGTATCGGATTGGTTTCAGATTGGGATTTTCTGTAAAACGGTGAGTTTTTTTTCATCCCACCTATTCATTAATATATTTATATTAATGAATATGGTACATTAGTTCCTAATAATTATCATTCAAATTACCGATTACATATATAGCAAAAAGAAAGGAGCATAAAATGGTAGCCCAAAAACCAAAAAAATTGCTTTTACGGTGTTATGGTCATAAAACCGAAAAAGGGAACTGGGTTGGGATTTGTATTGATCTGAATATCGCCATTGAAGCTGCCGATCGAGCGCTCTTAAGAAAAAAAATGAATGAAGCTATTAATAGTTACTTAGAAGTTGTCCTCAATACCAATGATAAAGAAACTATTCCTCAGTTACTTTTTCGCAGAGCGCCTGTAGGTGATTGGATTTCCTATTATTTAATCAAATTCATTTTGATGCTTCATAAATTGTCCGAAAAATTTACTTTTGATGAATATATTCCTTTCCATTTATCTCATAATTGTCGATGAGCGGCCAATATCCTACGCTTGATCGATCACAGGTTGAGTCAATCCTTAAGTGTCTTGGATTCACCGAAAAAAGGAAACAGGGAACCAGCCACGCACAATGGGAAGGGCATATTAAAAACCAACGCCGTATTGTAACGGTTGATGATCTAAGAAGTAAAAAAGAGAAATATGGCCAAACGCTTTTAAGGAAAATGATTGAGCAATCCGGTTTAACTAAAAAAGAATTTTATTCATATCTCAATAGGTAATTTTACAAATAATAGTGGCTTCTTTTTCTAAGCGGGTTGTCGTAGAGACGGCTCGCTTTTTTTTGCGTGGATATAATAAAAACAATTGAAAAAGTTTTTTCCTCAAGGCAAAATGAAATGCGGTCCGATCTGAAACTTGGGTACGGGTAAAGGATCAGGCGCATTAAGACCAAAGGAGGCCCACTCAATGGCAATCAGGCGACCTCATTTTGCCGGTACCTGGTATCCCGGAACGGAACCGGAATGCCTCCGAACCATTGAATCCTTTTCTTTAAAAGTTAGAACCTGCCCAAATGGGACCGGATCGCCAAAAGGCGGAATATTACCCCATGCTGGTTGGCATTATTCCGGGCAAATGGCCTTTAATGTGCTCAGCTGTTTAAAGAAAGGTCCGAACCCTGATACAATCGTTATTTTCGGCCGCCATTTGCACCCCGGCGGCAAAAATTACATCATGGCGGAAGGAGAGTGGGCCACACCGCTCGGTAATCTGCCGATCGACCGGGCATTTGCAGATGGCCTTCTGAATGAATTTTCTTTCAAAATTGAGACGGATTCGAATTCAGATCCGGATAACACGATTGAATTGCAATTACCCTTTATCAAATATTTTTTTCCTCAAACCATGATCCTGCCCCTAGGCGTTCCCCCGGCTGATTTTTCCGTACAGATCGGCCAGCGCGTCGCGCAATTGTCAAAATCCATGCAGCGCAGGGTCCTGATTCTTGGCTCAACCGACCTGACTCATTATGGCCCGAATTATGATTTTGCACCGCAAGGGACCGGGGCTCAAGCCTTGACTTGGGTCAAAGAACGGAACGATAAACAGGTCATCGATCTGATGCTGAACCTGAACGCTGAAGAAGTCATTCAGGAAGCCTTGCATAAAGGCAATGCGTGTTGTTCAGGAGCGGCAGCGGCCGCTATCGCCGCGGTCAAAGAATTGGGCGGCCGGCAAGGGGACCTGGTGGATTATTACACCAGTTATGATGTCCGACCCGACACCAGTTTTGTGGGATATGCGGGGATCGTTTTCTCTTAACCGGAGCAGGCAAGTCTGCGTTAAAAAGGTTTTGCATCGCGTCATGCCGGCGTATTTTTGGCCGGAATCCAGGAGAAGAATATTTAACCGCAGACGGAAGTCAGACAAAGGGCAGATAAGCCGAAATTTTTCCCGCTCGGCCTAAGCGGGGAAAAGATGTCATCACTATAGGATTTCTTTGATCCGTGAAAAAGGATTTTAAAAGAGCATAAAATGGAAAAGCAAAGACTCAAGTTCGATTTTTTAATTCATGATCTTAAAGTGCCGCTGGCGGTGATAGAGGCCGGGGTGCGCTCGTTATTGGAAAAACAAGACAAGTACGGCGTTTTAAGCGAAAAACAGGAAAAAATTCTGTTAAGAGCTTTACGCAATGCCAAAGTCACGAGTACGCTGGTGAATGACGCCCTGGAACTGGGGCGTTCCAGTGAAGGGATTATGAATAAATCCAGATGCTCGATCGCGAGTTTTGTCGAGCAATCTTTGATCGAAATTTTCGATTTGACCGAATCCCATTCGGCTGACTTGACCAAAGTCTGCCGGGATCTCAACGAGTTGAAGAAAAACCTTTTTCAAAAGAGTATTCAACTGGAGATTGATGAAAGCATTTGGAAGCAGGAGGTTTATATCGATGAAAGTAAAATACGCCAAATATTCAGAAATCTTCTGAATAATGCTCTTAAATACCGCAAAAATCTGATTGAAATCAAACTGGCTAAAAGTGCCGCAGCCCTAGATATATCGGTTCGGGATGACGGTCAGGGTATTCCGCGCGAGTTGCATGAAAAAATTTTCAAATGCTATTTTCAGATGGACATGCAAAATGACCAGTGCGTCAGAGGGCATGGCCTGGGCCTGGCCGGCGTGATGATTCTCTTGGAAGATATGGGCGGCCGAATGACCCTGGAAAGCGATACCGGTAAAGGAACGGTTTTTTCGGTCACGATACCCTTATGAGGAAAATTTAATTAAATTTTCCTCACCTGAGCCGCCACGGCATTGATGACTTGCAGCGCTTCTTTTATTTGGGAGCGGGAAACATCCAGATGAGTCACCGCCCGGATCCGCGTGCCTTCAACCACGGAAACGCGCACGCCTTGTTGCATGAGCAGATGGTTGAATGCTTCCGCTGTCAGACCCAAACCGGCCACATCAAAAAAAACCAGATTGGTCTCGACCGGCTCCACATTCAGGCCGGGAATGTTGCGCAATCCCGCGGCCAGGAGTTGGGCGTGCTCCTGATCTTCGACCAGGCGATCGAGGTGATGCTGCAAACCGTAGGTTGCTCCGGCCGCAATAATACCGGCCTGGCGCATGGCTCCGCCGAATTGATGTTTGAAGCGCCAGGCTTCTTGAATGAACGCCTTGGACCCGGCCAAAGCGCCGCCAACCGGCGCGCCCAGACCTTTGCTGAAATCGATAAAAACCGAATCAAAATGTTTCGAATATTCTTTGGCGGAAATACGAGTGGCCGTGACCGCGTTGAAAAGCCGGGCGCCGTCCATATGGCAGACCAGACCTTTTTGATGGGCAAGATCGCAAATGTCACGAATGGCATCAAGAGGCCAAACAGAACCTCCGCCCATGTTTGAAGTTTGTTCAATTAAAATCAGGCGCGAACGGGGGTCATAAGCATGAGATCCGCGGATGGCCGATTGAAACTGGTTTATTGAAAAAATACCGCGTTGGCCAATAAGCGGATAAATTTGCACGCCGCTCAAAGCAGCGGCGCCTGCAGTTTCATAATGGCGGACATGAGCGGTTTGGTCCATAATCATTTCATCACCGGCCCGGCAATGCACCCGGACGGCAATTTGGTTGCACATGGTGCCGGACGGTAAAAAAATTGCATCCTCTTTACCTAATAAATCGCAGACCATTTCGACCAACTGATTGACCGAGGGGTCCTCTTTTTGTTGTTCATCCCCGACCGGTGCTTGAGCCATAAACGCGCGCATAGCCTGGGTCGGCCGGGTGATCGTGTCGCTATATAGATCAATTTTGATGGGAACCATTGAAATGATACCTCGTCTTTGGTATTATAAGCGCCTAAACGTTTTTTTGCAGAAACAAAAAAACGTGAATTCCGGCAAGCCGGAACAGGATTTCCAGCGAGGCCGGAACAGGAGTTCCAGCGAAAAGCGCCGGAATAAGTCCGTACGATGGTAACTGACTAATTATTCACTTTTCACTTATCGACCATTTATTGTCAATAAGAAAAAAGATTATAGATTCATCGCCTTGTCAACATACGGATTTTGTTCCCATGGCTTCCGTCCGCCTTCGTTTAAGCTACGGCGGGACAAGCCGGAATTAAATTTTTTGGTCCAATGCTTTTCGGGATCAAAAAAATCAAGAAACTAATTTTCTTGACAAAACCGGCTGGTAATATATATTAGTGGCTTTATTTTATCTTTAGTATAATTGATATTAATTGTTCTTTAATAAGGATCAGGTTGAATGATTATCAATCTAAAGTCCATTTCCCAGGAACCTAAAGAATTCGATTTTGTTCTGGAACCGGACTGGTGGAAACCGAGTGATATTGATGATCAGATTATGGGCCTGGATGGACCTTTAAAGATCAAAATCGGTATTTATCCGGTTGAGGATAAATACATGCTTAAGGGTGAATTTTCAGGGGGCATAAAGGTCGCCTGCGACCGTTGTCTGGAACCTTTTCATCATCCCTTGCATACGGAATTCCAATTGTTTTTCACTCTTACGACGCCGGAAATGAGCGCGGAAGAGACTGAATTAAACGAAGACGATCTTGAAATCATCTTTGTGGAAACCGAAGAATTGGAATTGGATGATGTGATTCGGGAACAGATTTATTTATCATTGCCCATGAAATTTATATGCAAAGAGAATTGCCGGGGGCTTTGCCGAAACTGCGGAATCAATCTGAATCAGGGCAAATGTTCCTGTCCGCAAACGCACGGACATCCCGGGTTCTCTACGCTCAAGAATTTAAAAATCAGAGGAGAGCAAGAATAAACCATGGCCGTACCAAAACGAAAAATATCAAAATCCAGACGCGGTATGCGGCGTTCGCATCATCATGTCACCATGCCGAATTTATCGGAATGTCCGCAATGTCACGAACCTGTTTTGCCTCATCATCTTTGCCTAAAATGCGGAACCTATCGGGGCAAAACCATTATTGAGACTAAAGAGAGCTGAGATGCGTATTGCCGTGGACGCCATGGGTGGTGATTCACCCGCAATGGTTGTTCAAGGCGCATTGCAGGCTGCCTTAGAGTGGGGCATGGATATCACCCTGGTGGGCCAGCGCCAGGTGATTGACGCCCTCATTGAAGAGTATCATGAACCGGTCGTCTGTCGAATTGAGCATTGCCCGGAAATGATCGCCATGAACGAACCGCCGGTCAAGGCCATTCGCAAAAAGAAGAGAGCCTCCATCCGGGTGGCGTTTGAACTGGTGAAGCGAGGCGAAGCCGATGCGGTCGTGAGCGCCGGAAATTCCGGCGCTACTTTGGCCGCCGGGGTTCTGGTGCTGGGAAAACTGAAAGCAATCGAACGGCCGGCTTTTGCCGGTATTTTCCCGGGTGAAAAAGGCGATGTTCTTATTATCGACGTGGGAGCCAATGTCGATTGCCGGGCGGAACATTTGTTTCATTTCGGTTTGATGGCCGAAGCTTTTGCAACCACTTGTCTGAATATGATGCAGCCCAAGGTCGGGCTGCTGAATATCGGCCAGGAGGGCGGTAAAGGCAATGAGCAAGTCAAGCTGGCTCATGATTTTTTCAAATCAAGCGCTTTGAATTTCATCGGAAATGTCGAGGGCCGTGATATTTTCAGTGGAGAAATCCAGATCATCGTTTGCGACGGTTTTGTGGGCAATGTGGCCCTGAAACTGAGTGAAGGCTTGACGGAATCGTTGGTTGGGATTATAAAGCACGCAATGGCGGGATTGACGGAAGAACAAATGGCCATACATAAACGCACAGGCGGTTTTTGGGAAATGATACGCAAGATGGATTACGCCGAATACGGCGGCGCGCCCGTTTTGGGAATCAACGGGGTCGGGATCGTTTGCCACGGCTCTTCTTCCGCTCGGGCCGTGAAAAACGCCGTTAAAATGGCGAACCATTATGCCGAACAACACATGCCGGAACGTTTGACGCAATATTTCGAGACTATTCAAAACCCGCTGTCGAAATCAGAAAATTGAACGACTATTGGAACAACGAGGAGAAGGGATGCAGCCATCGCCAAGGATTATAACTGTCACCGGAGGGTCAAAAGGTATCGGCCGGGCCATTGCCTTGCGTTTCGCCGAAGAGAAGCCCAAAATCATTCTGCTTCATTATGACGCCGATAACCGGGCTGCCGACGAAACCCTCAAGCTTTTAGCGGACAAGGGCGCGGAAGCGGAAAGCCGGCGGGTGGATGTATCGTCTTTTGCGGAGGTGGAAAGCGTTTTTAAAGATATTCAGGACCGCTTCGGCCGATTGGACGTGCTGGTCAATAACGCCGGTATCACCCGGGACGACTTGTTGGTGCGTATGTCTGAAGAGGAATGGGACCTGATCCTGCGCATTAACCTCAAGAGCGTTTTCAATTGCTCCAAAAGCGTGATTCGGACCATGATCAAGCAGCGCGGCGGAAGAATCGTCAATATTTCGTCGATCGCCGGGCAAATGGGCAACGCCGGGCAAACCAATTATGCGGCCACTAAAGCCGGAATCATCGGATTCAGCAAATCATTGGCCCGGGAAGTCGCCAGCCGCAATATCACCGTGAACGCGATCGCGCCCGGTTTTATCAATACCGAAATGACCCAGGCTTTGCCCGAAAAAGCAAAAGAAGAGTTAACCCGCCAAATCCCCATGGGGCGGATCGGCGAACCGCAGGATATCGCCGAAGCGGTTTATTGGCTTTGCTCCGATGCCGCCGGTTATATCACGGGACAAGTACTTGCCGTAAACGGCGGAATGTATATGTAAATTTTTAAAAACTAAAAATAAAGGAGGAGTTTTAAATGGCCGACATTCTGGAGAAAATTAAAAAAATCATCTGTGAGCAATTGGATGTTAAAGAAGAGGATGTGGTATTAACGGCTTCTTTTGTGGACGATTTAGGAGCGGATTCGCTGGACCAGGTGGAACTCATCATGGCCATGGAAGAAGAATTCAATGTTTCCATTCCCGATGAAGACGCCGAAAAGATCGCAACGGTTCAGGACGCCGTCAATTACATTAAGAAAGCCGGCGGCGAATAAAGCCTATTCAGCGCCAGGCGCATGGTAGTTGTATTTGGAGGGATGCGATGCAAAGACGGGTTGTAGTCACGGGCCTCGGTATTGTTTCGCCGTTAGGCACCGGATTGAAGAAAAATTGGGAAGCGGTATGCGCCGGGCATTCCGGAATCCGCAAAATCACGAGATTTGACGCATCCCTTTTTACCTCTCAGATCGCCGGGGAAGTCCCGGATTTCAAATCTGAAGACTGGCTGGACAAACAACAGGCGCGGCGGTTCGATATTTTTATTCACTATGCCCTGGCGGCCGCGCGCATGGCCATGGAAGATTCCGCTTTAAAAATAGATGCCGGCAACGCTCAAAAGGTCGGGTGCATCACCGGCACCGGCCTGGGCGGTTTGGCCATGCTTGAAGAATATCATCAGATATTGGTTGAAAAAGGTCCCAAACGGATCAGCCCTTTTTTTATTCCCGGCATTATCGCGAATATGGTACCGGGTCAGATCGCCATTGAATATGGCGCCCGGGGACCCAATCAATCCATTGAAACCGCGTGCACGTCCAGTTGCCACGCCATTGGCGAAGCCTTTCGTTATATTCGGGAAGGCCGTGTGGACGCCATGATTACCGGAGGTTCGGAAGCGGTTATTTCTCCTTTGGCATTGGGCGGGTTCTGCGCCATGCGCGCCTTGAGCATCCGTAACGACCAACCGGAGAAAGCTTCCCGTCCCTTTGATAAAGACCGCGACGGATTTGTGATGGGCGAAGGAGCCGGTATCCTGATTCTGGAAGAGCTGGAACATGCCAAAGCCAGAGGAGCCCGAATTTACGCAGAGCTGGCCGGTTATGGCCTTTCAGCGGACGCGTATCATATTACCGCGCCTGATCCCGAAGGCAAGGGCGCCATCGCCAGCATGAAAATAGCTATTGAAGATGCCGGACTCAAACCGGAAGATATCGATTATATCAATGCCCACGGCACATCCACGGACCTGAATGACGCTTCGGAAACCAAGGGCATCAAAGCGGTTTTCGGCGCGCATGCTTATAAATTGGCGGTCAGCTCCACCAAATCCATGACCGGCCATCTCTTGGGCGGCGCCGGCGGCATTGAAGCGATCTTTTCAGTCATGACCATCAAAAACAGCCTGATTCCGCCCACCATCAATTATGAAACCCCGGACCCCGATTGCGATCTGGATTATGTGCCCAACAAATCCCGAGCCGCCAAAGTCCGCACGGCCCTATCTAATTCTTTCGGCTTCGGCGGGACCAATGGATCGTTGTTGTTTAAAGAGTTCTAAAGACCGTTATCTTTGGCTGTCATTTTGAGGAGAGCAGCGAAGAGAAATCGTACGATTCCTCACATTCGTTCGGAATGACAAAATAGATGAAACCAATCAAACCAATAAAACTGTTTTTCCTCTTTTTTGGCCTATGGGTTTGTCAATCCCTGATGGCCGCTCCATCTTTTCCGGTCGATTCCATACCTAAAGAATGGCTTAAAAGCGGCTTTAAACAACACGATTTTTCCATGTATATCCGAGTCGAAGAGATCTTAAAGCAAACAATACAAAAAAACGATTATATCTTAATCGATGTGCGCGCCGCGGAAGAGTATCAAAAGGTCCGCATCCCGGATTCTTTGAATATCCCTCTTTTCGCCGTCAAGACCAAAACCTATCTCAAACCAAAATCGATTGTGTTGTTCAACGAAGGTTATGCCTGGGAAGCGCTTGAAACCGAATGCCGAAGACTGAAAGAACTTGGTTTTAACGTTAAGATTCTCACCGGCGGATTGAATGCCTGGAAAAATAAAGGCGGCGAATTCGCCGGCGACACGGCGGCTTTGGAAGGAATCGATCGAATTCCGGCCAGAGATTTTTTTATCGAAAAAAATTATCAAAACTGGACCGTCATCAATACTTCTTCGGTTGTGAGTGCGGACGCCCGTTTGTGGGTGCCTTTTGCAGTTCATATCCCTTTTAAAAATGAAAAGCAATTCACGGCACTGCTGGGAAATCTGTTGGCAAAAGAGAAGACCGCGCCTAACCCATGGCTGATTATACTTAATGAAAACGGAAAAGAGTATAAAGCGATTGAGCAAACGATTCAAAAAAAACAAATACTAAATCTATTTTTCTTGAAAAACGGCCTGGCCGGTTATAAAGAGTTTCTCGATCAACAAAATCCGTCAAAAAATAATAAGGGCCCGGCCAAGACAAGCACGGCAAAGTGTCCTACTTGTCCGAATTAAAATTGTTCTAAAGACAGTTTCATCGGTTCTATTCGTTTTGAAAATCGGACTATAGTAAACGCTAAAAGTAATATTGATAATTATAAACGAACCGTGCAAGAAAAACCGAACAAGCCTCGCAGAGCTGATTGTTATTCGTCCCGCAGTCGCGGGGCGAATAGAAACAAAATCTCGTCCTTCTTAGTCTGTCCTGTGTCTGCGGTAAAAATGGATTTAGAAAAATATTTAACCGCCGATATCAGTAATTTCAATCTTCACGAAATTGCTTTCAGCCGGATAACCGAGGACAAAACCGAGTTAGCGCTACAGGATTTCTTTGAACTCAAATTTAATCGGATTAAGAAAATCCTTTTCGCGAAACGGAGGTTGGGTTGCGTAACCAATCAAACAAATAAAACTAAATAAAACTAAATAAAACCCATGAAGACCTTTCCCCTATTATTAATTTTTATCACCCTTTTTGGTTCCACCGCGGTTCAAGCCGCGGAAGATCCTTATACCCTCCCGCGCCGCATTCAATACAGTTACACCATTCGTAACAAAAACAATCAACCGGTTAAAAACATCGAGTTTTGGACTTATGCTCCGCTACCCCTTTCCTCGAATCAAAAATGCGAGAGCCTAAAAATTTCTCATCCCTATCAAACCATCCGGGACCGTTCCGGCAACCACATCCTTTCCTTTGTGTTCGATGAAATCCCTCCCTTCGGCAATGTGATCCTGAATATTGAAGCCAAACTTCTTTTTCCCGTTTATCCTGTTGCTCATCGAGAAGATATTTCCAATTATCTATTGCCGGGAAAAAATATTCAATCCAATGAACCGGAAATTCAAGAAATCGCCCGAATACTTAAAGCAGAGAATGAAATGCAGACGGTTGAAAGAGTTTTCGATTATGTATCCCGCCATATTGAATATACCGGTTATTTAAGTCAAAGCTATGGCGCCTTATATGCTCTTAGGCGGAAAAAAGGGGATTGTACCGAATTCATGGACCTTTTTATAGCCCTTTGCCGGGCTAATGAAATTCCGGCTCGCGGTCTTGCCGGATATTCTATTAAAGAAAACAGTCTGTTAAAGCCGAATGAATATCACAATTGGGCCGAGTTCTATTATGCCGGCATTTGGTACACTGCCGATCCGCAACGGAGAATTTTTAAACCGGCCGGCGGCAATTACCTATGTCTCCGGATCATCAATGGAAATTCAGATGATTTCTTGGATGCGGATGAGCCCTTCAGGATCAAAGGTGAAAATTTAGAAGTAAAAATCGGGGAATAGTACATGTGTGAAGGTGCGAATCCGCCTTCGCGAGGCCTATGGCGGACAGGCGTGAGAAGGTGTAAAAGTTCGAATGTCTTATTGTTTCCTGCTTGGGTTTGACGTTTTTAGTCGGAATCCCTCGATTCGTCATTCCGGCAAGTCATGATTTTGCAGAACAAAATCATCAGTTAACCGGAATCCAAGAAAAGAGTATTTAACCGCGGACCTCGGGCAGATAACCGCAGACAAAACCGAATCTTTTCCCCGCCGACACGGCGGGGAAAAAGGTGTCATGGCTGCGCCAGGCGGATATCGTCTCCTTAGGCTTTTTATTCCAAAATATCGACAAAAAGTTGTCGATAAGTGAAAAACGAATAATGAACCGACTTACCGTCGTACGGACTTATTCCGGCGATCTCGCTGGAACTCCTGTTCCGGCTTGCTGGAATTCATGTTTTATTGATCCTGGATTTTCAGGATCAATAAAACATTTGAGTGTTTAAAGAAATACCGATGAAAAGAAAAGGGCGTTATATTCACAGCATCGATGGAACTGAAGCGCCCCTTGGGCGTGATAGGTTATCGTTCCGCAGTCGCGGAACGATAAATCTTTATCTGCGGCCATCTGTCCAAAGTCTGCGGTTAAAAATCTTTTTCCCCTTCTTGCGTTCCTTGTCCCGTCGTCTTATCCGCCGTACAGGTCCAAGTCCCCCTCCCTATATTTTTGACGGGCGGAGCCACAACTTTTTAAAATCACAAAAGTTGTTACAGGGGAGGGTGGACCGGAATTTAATCGTTAAAAGTCTTTACATCTCTGTTTCATTATGATAGCTGTCTGAGCGCAGGTGCTTTTGAGCCCTATAATCTTTCGGTTTCATCATTTTAAGTAATTAATCGATATAATTGAAAAATTTACTCATTCTTATTGGAGTTATTTTAACATTTTTCAAACAATCCAACTCTATATTTAAATTCGCCAGGGAGAATCCTTTCGTTTTGATCCACCTGAGGTGAACTTATTTAATATGGGTCATTCATCGGTTTTCGCGAAATATTTAAAACCCGGGAGATCTTCATGAAGAGCAAGCAATGGTTACGATATGGTATTGGGGCGGCCTTGATAAGTTTTATGCTGCCTTTTTTTTGCATACCGATTTGGGCGGCGGACGCAATCTGCGCGCGGGTGAAGATCGAGATCCGGCAGGAGCTGACTCTCGAGCGTCAAGCCTTTGATGCGCACATGCGGATCAACAACGGCTTGACCCATGCCGACCTTGCGAATGTGAAGGTGGATGTGCGTTTTCTGGACAAAGACGCCAAACCGGTCTTAGCCAGCAGCGATCCCCAGGACCAGAATCCGGACGTCAAATTTTTCATCCGCCTCGACACCATGGAAAATATCACGAACGTGACCGGCCAAGGCATTGTTAAAGCCGCCACCAGCGCCGATATCCACTGGATGATCATCCCGGCGCCCAATGCCGCAAACGGCGTGCCCCAGGGAACTTTATATTATGTCGGCGCCACCCTGACCTATACCCTGGCCGGTGAAAACCATGTCACGGAAGTGACCCCGGACTATATTTACGTCAAACCTATGCCGGAACTCAATCTGGACTATTTTTTGCCCATTCATGTATATGGCGACGACCCCTTTACCGATGAGATCGAAGAGATCATTCCTTTCAATCTGGGCGTGCGTATTAAGAACAGCGGCAAAGGCCTGGCCAAGAACGTCAAGATCAACTCAGCCCAACCTAAGATTGTGGAAAATAAACAAGGTCTTTTGATCGGTTTCAAGATCATCGGCTCCGAAGTGAATGGAGCGCCGGTCACGGATTCGTTACTGGTTAATTTCGGCGACATCAAACCCAGCTCTTCGGGCACGGCCCGTTGGCTCATGACCTGCAGCCTTTACGGCAAATTTGTGGAATTTACCGCCGATATCTCGCATGCCGACGAGCTTGGCGGCGAGCTGACCTCGCTGATTACCGGCTTGAACACCCATTTTTTGATCAAGGATGTTTTGGTGGATTTGCCGGGCCGGGACACGGTCCGGGATTTCCTGGCCAAAGAACAGGAAAATGACCGGGTTTATAAGGTCTATGAATCCGAAGGACTCGACACGGAAGCAACCGACCAATCGACCTTTTCCACGCTGACCTGTGCAGGCAATCAATGTCAATTGACCGCGCCGCCGACGGCTGGTTTTATGTACCTCGAACTGGATGATCCCTATAGCGGTCAAAGACCGATCCAATCCGTAGTGCGTGCGGACGGCAAACAAATCAAGCTTCAGAACGCCTGGCTCTCCAAGACCCGGGTCAAGAACGACCCGTGGAAACACCATTTTCATCTTTTTGATACCAACTCTACCGGCAGTTATACGGTAACCTTTGACAATGCCGTAGGTAACCGCCCGCCCGTCCTGACCTTGAGCGCCAATAAAACCAAAGTCAATATCGGCGAACAAGTGGTTGTGCTGGCCGAAGCCACGGACCCGGACGGTACCATTCCATTGATCACCACCAGTGCCTTACCGAGTGGGGCCACCCTGACCCAACTCGGTCCGGGCCGGGCTGAGTTGACTTGGACCCCGGCCACCGGACAAGCCGGAGTCTATTCCATTGTTTTTACGGCAGCCGACAGTCAGTTACAAACCTCCCGAGCCGTGCAGTTGACTGTGCTTTCCACGCCGGATTCGGACAACAACGGTCTGGCCGACGAATGGGAACTGAGATATTTCGGCCATATCGGTGTGGACCCCAATGGAGACGCGGACGGAGACGGCCTTACCAATTTGGAAGAGTATTTACTGGGAACCGATCCTTTAAAAGCAGACCGGGCCCCTAATGCACCGCTGATTCTGGACCCGTATCCGGAGACCGAGGTTTCCGTGCTCAAACCGGATTTGACCATTCAGAACAGCGTGGACCCGGATAACGATAGTGTTGCGTATCTCTTCGAGATCTATCGCGACGCAGCCATGACCTCGCTGGTGGAAATGCAAACCGGAGTGACCGCTCAATCCGGCACCACCACGACTTGGTCTCTGTCAAACGATCTGCAGGATAACACCCGGTATTATTGGCGGGTGCGGGCCACGGACAATGTCAATTATAGTCTTTGGACCTATGGCGATTTCTTTGTCAACACTCAAAACGATTTACCCGGCCCGATCCGGATCAGTCAACCGATCGATCAAACTCAGGTAAGCCAAGTTCGGCCTTTACTATGCGTCAGCACCAGCCTGGATCCGGATGAAGATAATCTGACTTACACTTTTCTGGTCTATGACAACCTGAACCAGTTGGTCACCTCGGGCGTCTCTTTGACGGCAACAGAAGAGGGCGTTATGCAATGGCGCTTGGACCAAGACCTGAACGACAATACTCGTTATTCTTGGAAAGCCGTTGTGACCGATGAACATGGGGCAAGCAGAGAAAGCGAGCCGGCCTCTTTCCTGGTCAATCTTAGCAACCATGCGCCCCAAGGCTTGGCCGGCAGTACGCCTGTTCCGGATAAAGAAGTGACTACACCGGAATTGGATCTGGTCGTGAGCAATGCGACGGATGCGGACAATGATCCCCTTATCTATTATTTCGAGTTGGACGTGAAGCCCGGGTTTAACAGCCCCGCAGTGCAACGCTCCGGGCCTATTCCGGAAGCCCAGATCCGGACCCTTTGGCATGTGG
>RPPU01000028.1 GCA_003819975.1 Desulfobacteraceae bacterium | reverse complement strand
CGATGCGGTCAAAAGCAAAGCCATCCGGCACTTCTTTTTGGTGGCGGGCTGCGACGGCGCCAAGCCGGGCCGCAACTACTACACTAATTTTGTGGAGCAGGTGCCGAAAGATTGCGTGGTTCTGACCCTGGCTTGCGGCAAGTTCCGCTTCTTTGATAAGGACCTTGGCGCTATCGGCGGTATTCCGCGGCTGATGGATATCGGCCAGTGTAATGACGCTTATTCCGCCATCCAGATCGCGGTGGCGCTGGCTAATGCCTTTAAGGTAGGGGTCAACGATCTGCCGCTTTCCATGGTTTTGTCCTGGTACGAGCAGAAAGCAGTGGCGATCCTGTTGACTTTGCTGCATCTGGGCATCAAGGACATCCGGCTCGGGCCGAGTTTGCCGGCTTTTATCACGCCTAATGTGCTGGATGTGTTGGTAAAGACGTTCGGGATCAAGCCGATCACCACGCCGGAGCAGGATCTGAAGGCGATTTTGGGATAAGAGGATTTCACCGCAGAGGCGCAGAGTACGCAGAGATTATTTAATTTTTAATTTTTTTACTTTACCCTGAGAAGGGTAAAGTAAAAACAAATCAGCGCTTTTGGAGATTATGTGGTTGAAAATTTATTCTGATAAAAAAGCGGATATCTTTCTCTTTGTCGGCCTCTCAGCGACAAAGAGAAAAAAATTATCTTTGCGTTCTCTGCGTCTCAAGCAAAGGATGATACCGTCCGGTATCATCCTGCAGCGGGCGGTGAATAAATCTTGAAAGTTCGTCATAGATCGGAGAATATCATGAAAACGAAACGCAAGATCATCAAAATAGACCAAGAACTCTGCAACGGCTGCGGCCAGTGCGCGACGGCCTGCGCCGAGGGGGCCATTGAAATCCGCAACAACAAAGCCCGCGTGATTTCGGATCGGTTTTGCGACGGCTTGGGCGCCTGTTTGGGTGAATGCCCCATGAGTGCGCTGACCATTGTGGAGCGCGAAGCGGACGATTTCGATGAAAAAGCAGTGCATGTGCATTTACAAGCCAAGAAAGCAGCTGAGCAATCCGGGCCGCCCATGGCTTGCGGTTGCCCGTCAACCCCGATCCGCAGTTTCAAGGTTCCGGCGGGTGCAAAGCCGGCAGCCGGCGGCGGGCAGCAAACGGAATCGGCCCTGAGTCATTGGCCGGTGCAGATCCGCCTGATACCGCCCCAGGCGCCGTTTCTGCAAAACGCGGATTTGCTGGTGGTAGCCGATTGCGTACCAATCGCTTATCCCGATTTGCATCGGGAGTTCTTAGCGGGCAAAGCGGTCATGATCGGGTGCCCCAAGTTCGACGATGCCGAGGCTTATGCGGAAAAATTCAAGGAGATTTTCAGGATCGCCAATATCAAGAGCGTGACGGTCCTGGACATGGAGGTGCCGTGTTGCTCGGCTTTGTCGAAGATCGTGAAAAAAGGGATGCAGCAGGCTCAAAAAACGGTCCCCATGGAGGTCGTGACCATCAGCGCTCAAGGCCGGATTCTGAAGCGGCAAAAGATGGCGGCTTTAAAATAGGTGAGGATAAAGAGAAAAAATTGATGAGCTATGGTTAACAATTTCAAGAATTAAAACTTATAAATCAATATTTCCCATAATCAATTCAAAGAGGATAAATTTGTTTAATTTTCATTTTTTTCATCAATTCCAAAATCTTCCGGAGGCTCTTCCAAGTCGTCTGTATTTAACAAGCCAAAAGTATTAGGGGCTGGCCGTGAAAATATTTCCTTTCTCCTTACATACCATCCTAAAGACCCACTTAGTGATATTTTTTCTTTATTGGATATTTTTTTGCCAATAGCGTCTAATATGTCATTTACATGCATAGGTTTGCCTGTTTTTTTTAAAAATTCATAGGTTTTTGCGATATTACTGCCAGGTCGAAGAATATTTGATTTCAAGGGATTCACCGGGTTTTCCCGAGGTAATAATTTTATCGCATCTTGTAATGCTTGAAGATAAGCCTTGGCTTCTTTCATTTTATTTTCATATTCTTGTATTTCCAATTCTTTTTTCTTGATCTTATCTTCAAATTTTCCCCTTAAACTCATAAGGCAGATCTCCTTTTTAAAATAATATACTGTAATAAAAATATGGTGTCAATAATAAAAATATGGTTGAATTAAATTAATTTTTATGGTATGTTGATTATAGATCTATAATAGGAGGCGTCAATAATTGGAGAATTTAAATAATATAATCAGTGAATTAGATAAAGTTAAGAAACTTACCGCAAAAGGCGGCGAATATTGGATGGCGAGAGATATTTATGCCATATTAGGTTATTCAGAATGGGAACACTTTGATAAAGTTATCCAAAAGGCACATATGGCATGTGAAAGCACGGGAGTGGATCCCAACAACCATTTTCGTGACGTCACGAAAATGGTTTTGATTGGTAGTGGGGTAAATAGAAAAGTTAAAGATTATTATTTGACGAGATATGCGTGTTATTTAATAGGTATGAATGGCGATTCAAGGAAACCGGAAATAGGAACAGCCCAAACATATTTCGCTATTCAAACAAGGCGTCAGGAAATTTCAGATCGATTAACCGATCGAGAAAAGAGAGTCCAGCTTAGAGAACGTGTAAAAAAAGCAAATAAAAGTTTAGCAAGCACGGCTAAAAAAGCAGGAGTTCAAAGATATGCGTTATTTCAAGATGCAGGCTATCAAGGATTATATGAAATGGGATTGGCTAGTATAAAAAAAAGAAAGGGGATACTTGAAAAAGAAAACTTGTTGGATCGAGCGGGAAGAACAGAATTAGCGGCTAATGAATTTAGAATTACCCAAACTGAAGAAAAGCTTGTTCGGGATAAAATAAATATCGAAAAATCCGCTATAGAGACCCATCGGAATGTAGGATGTGAAGTTAGAAATGTGATTAAAAAACTCGGAGGAACAATGCCGGAAAATTTACCACCAGAAGAATCAATTAAAAAATTAGCGAATAAGAATGCTAAAAAAATTAAATTAAAAAATAACTAAATTTTCTCAAGGTCACAGGTTCTTATAAACTTTTTAGATTTTTTCCATGTGTTCTTGATAGTAAAAAGGAAATGATAACGAGACTTAAATAATGCAGCCATAATGAAAAAACAAGGTCTTCAATCAAAAACAGCTTAAATTAAAAATTATGGGTTGAAAATAGGAAGGCATAATGAGTAATCCGATCGTCAAAAATCTGTTCGAGATGATGGAATTTCCCCGGGAAGGCGTTTTCAGCAAGGTTTTGGTCAAGACCGCGGTTGCCAATCATACCCTGATGTGCCTGGCCAAGGGGAGCGATATTTCGGAACACACCTCCGCGCGCGAAGCCTCGGTGACGGTACTCAAGGGCAAGGGTGTGTTTGTGCTGGAAGGCAAGGAGATCAAAATGGAGCCGGGCGTATTTATTTTCATGCCCAAGAACGCACCCCATTCCCTGAGCGCGGATGAAGATCTCGCCATTCTTTTGAGTCTGGCCGGCGAGAGCAAGTAAGAGAAGAAAAGAATTTTTAGCCGCAGAAGACGTAATTTCAAAAAACCTGAAATTGCTTCAGATATTCCCGGAGGATCGCAGACCTGATTTTGCCGAGGCGGAGATGCGGCAAAGAGATCTTAAATCACATGACCGTTTTATCTTTAGAGATCCTGTTTAAACTGTTTATAAGATATAAGACGCCATTAGATGCCTTGCAATCCTAGAGAGGAATAGTATGCCGGTAATCGATCCGGAAACAATATTAAAATGAATATTCGTTATTTTTTCCAGGCCTGCTATTTCTATTTTCGAAAAGAAAAAATCAGAGAAAAGGTTCAGAGATGGATCGAATCTCAAATGTAATTTGAGAAGCTTGTCCGCGATGATTTATGGAAAACCTTGCCAATATATATTCCTGCATAGACTATCCTGTTTAAACCGTTTTTGGTTAGCCCTAAAGAACGTATTGACTTTTGTTCGGTTTTTAGCGTATTTTTCAGCCTCTTTTTGAAAAATCCGTTTGATCATTTATTCACAATATAACGGAAGACGCCAAAATTATACGGTGTTGGAAAAGAAATGAGGAAAGAGACAGGGCATGGCAAAATTGAAACGGGTCGTGATCAAGATCGGAACCTCGATCCTGGTCGATGAAAACAAAAAAATCAGCATCAAGCGCGTGGCGGATTTGGCGCGGCAAGTCAAACAATTGCGCGACAAAGGCATTAAGCCGATCATCGTTACAAGCGGGGCTATTGCCTGCGGCATGGAGATGCTGGGGTTGAAAAAGAAGCCCCAGGAGATCGAAAAAAAGCAAGCCTTGGCCGCGATCGGGCAAAGTCAATTGATGAAGATGTATATGGAGGCTTTCGCGAAAAAGAAGATAAAAGTAGGCCAGGTTCTGTTGACGCACGAAGATATCAAGAGCAAAACGCGTTGCCTGAATCTCATGAACACCTTGAATACGCTGCTTAGTATGGATATTGTGCCGGTCATCAATGAAAACGACACGCTTTCGTTCAAAGAGATCCGCTTCGGCGATAATGACAATCTTTCGGCTTTGATCGCCCAGATTTGCGATGCGGATTTGCTTTTGCTCCTTTCGGATGTAGAAGGGTTGTTCGACAAAGATCCGCACAAGAACCCGGACGCCCGTATCATCCGGGTCGTGGAAAAAGTGGATGAAAAGATCGAAAAAACCGCGAGCGGCACGCGCAGCGAGCAGAGCACGGGCGGTATGAAGAGCAAACTGGAGGCGGTCAAAAAGGCGGGGGCTTACGGTATTCCCACCCTGATTGTCAGGGGCGGCACGCCGGAGATCATCCTGAAGGAGGTGCGCGGCGAGAAAATCGGCACTTTGTTCCGGCCCGAGCGTAAGCTGGCCCGCAACAAGTGGTGGTCGGCTTTTGCTTTCAAGGTCAGGGGCAAGATCCGGATCGATAAGGGCGCAGAGCAGGCTGTAGTCACAAACAAGAAAAGCCTTTTGCCGGCCGGAGTCAAGAACGTCAAAGGCGATTTCAGCCGCGGGGAGTGCGTGGAACTGCTCAATGCCGAAGGCCGACTGATTGCCAAGGGTTTGACCAATTATTCGGCTGCGGATATTCAGAAGATTAAGGGCATGAAGAGCATGGAAATCGAGAAAAAACTGGGTTATGCTTATGCGGAAGAAGTGGTGCACCGCGATAATATGGTGGTGTTATGCTGAACGCGCGCGATATGGCTTCCAGGGCCAAGCAAGCCGGACATCAGGTCGCCCATGCCGAGACCGAACAAAAGAATCAAGTCTTGCGCGACTTGGCGCGGCTGATCCATGAAAATCGGGAAAATCTTTTTAAAGAAAACCAGAAAGATATCAAACAGGCGGAAAAGAGCGGGCTCAGTAAAAGCCTGATCGACCGGCTGCTGCTTGATGAGAAAGTCATTGAGGAGATACAGGCCAGTTTGCTGGACGTGGCCGGCTTGCCCGATCCGGTGGGCGCCATGACTTCCCTGAATAAAAGGCCGAACGGCCTGGCCGTAGGCCGCATGCGCATCCCGATCGGCGTGATTCTTATTATTTACGAGTCCCGGCCCAATGTCACGGTGGAAGCCTTTTCCTTGTGCCTGAAAAGCGGTAACAGCGTGATCCTGAAGGGTGGGTCTGAAGCCATACATTCCAATCGGGCGCTGGCCGGGTTGATTGCCGAAGCCTTAAAAGAAAACAATCTGCCGGTTGAAATCGCCCAGTTTGTGGAAACCGGCGACCGGGCTTTTATATACGAATTATTGACGCTGAACGAACTGATCGACCTGGTCATTCCCCGGGGCGGGGAAGCTCTGATCCGGAATGTGGTGGAGAAGTCGCGCATTCCGGTGCTCAAGCATTATAAAGGGGTTTGCCATATCTATATAGATGAGTCGGCCGATCCCAATATGGGTTATGAGATCTGCCTGAATGCCAAGGTTCAGAAACCCTCGGCTTGCAATGCCTTGGAAACATTGCTGGTTCATCAAGCCATTGCGGAAATTTTTCTGCCGGAAGGAGCTAAAAGACTGCAAAGCCAAGGCGTGCGGCTCAAGGGCTGCGAAAGAGCGCGCGCAATACTCCAAGACATTGAAAAAGCGGATGAGCAGGACTGGTATGAAGAATACCTGGACTTGGTTCTCGCGGTTAAGGTGGTGAACGATATAAACGAGGCGATCAGCCATATCCGCAAATACGGTTCCGATCATACCGAAGCCATTATCACCCAAAACTACGACCGGGCTTGGAAATTTGTGCGTGAGATCAATTCATCGCTGGTACTGGTCAATGCTTCGACGCGCTTCAACGACGGGTTCCAGCTCGGCCTGGGAGCCGAGATGGGCATCAGCACCACCAAGCTGCATGCTTTCGGTCCCATGGGCCTGGAGGAGTTGACAGTCAGTAAGTTTGTGGCTTTTGGTGAGGGGCAGATCCGCGAGTAGTTTTTTAGGCGGATAAGCTGAAGCAAGCTATGCTGTAGAAAAAAAAGAGAATATCGAATATCGAACTCCGAATATCGAATGATGATGGCGAGAAACGAGGAACCAGGAACTGAATCAAATTAAAGAATGACTGAAAAGAGTGACAATCTTAAATCGGGACTTGCCAGCCTACAAAAGGCTGCAATTTATGTCAATTCTTAAGGCATTCTGAATTCTGGTTTCTGAATTCTGACTACATCAGTGATTACAATTCATTTTTCCTGCCTTGACAAATGGTGCTGATCCAACGCCTGGCGTAGATAGGATTTAATGACGGCTTGACGGCTGATGTTTAATTCTTTGGCAAGCGCATCCAATTCATTAAGCATATCCAGAGTAAAATCGACGTTAACCCTTTGAACAGGGGCTCGCATGGCGCCTTTATTCGTGAAATATTTGGATATGTTTTTACCCTTCATTGCCAGCTCAGCGATTTCATCAGCCGTGGGTTTATTGTTTTTTAGTGTTTTCGCTTTTATTTTTCTTTTCATCATAATTAAATCGTATGTGTTTCAATGATATTATAGTTATATCGCTAATTTCATTGAAAGTAAATTTCATGATTAAACTGACAGTACCTACTTGAAGGGGTGTCTGTTTTTCGTTCAGCTAATTAAATTTGACATCCGATTCATTGAATGCTAATTTTATGACTCAAAGAAGCAGGTTATGCGAATCACCGTCGATATTCCCGATAATTTGATTAGAAATGCCATGAAGGCAAGTCATATTCACACAAAGAAACAGGTAATTATCACCGCCTTGGAGAATTTGATCAGGAAATCAGGGAGTTCTGAGTTGATAAGGTATAAAGGCAAGATTGATATAAACATCGATATAGATGCCATCAGAAATAGAAAAATAAACTTGCTTTGAGAGTTCTACAGATTCTATGCTTGATAAAAAATTCCATATTATATTATTAGCGATCTTTATTCTATCGCCAGTAGTTTGGGCAAAACGAATACCAGCTCCTAAGGTTGATCCAGTTGTTTATAATTCAATTCAATATGTAGCCCCTAATGACGATGGGAGAAGAGAATATGTTCAAGCTATTGATGTGGAAAATAGCGAATTGATAAAAGAAATAACGGTCAAAAAAAATCGAATTTGGTTTTGGATTGAGGAAGATGTTCAATGGTTTTATATAATAAGGATGGCAGTTAAAGGAGATTATTTGATTGTAACAGACGAAAAGAATCGAATATTTAAAGTAAAACTGCTAAAGAAGCATTGAAAAGGGCAAATTATGTCAATTTTTGAGACAGTCAAAGGAATCTCAATCCCTTTTCCAGAGAAAATTAATGAAGGTTTTGAAATAAAATTGACCGATCAAAGTCACACCCATATTACAGCAAACATATCTGCTAATAAAATTGATTTCGTCTTTACAAAACTAGTAAGCCTGGTAATCCCTCTCGGTTTTTTTGTAATCGAAATTCCTACCAATCAAAAGGATGAAAAGGATTTACGAAAATCAGACAATGATCCATGTCATCGAGATGTATATTATTTAGATGGATTGGAGCTAAATGAATTTTTTAATATTTACAACGAATTCAAGGAACTTCTTATTCATGATGGTGAAATTAATTTCGGCTTTGGTTCTCACAATGGAATCGATGAAGTCCTTGTTGGTAGTTATAAAATTTTTTCAATATTAACTGATGATCCAAATAAATATCTTTTGAAATTTGATGAAATGGGATTTTCAAAATATGATAACTTGGCTGTAGCACAGGATACATTTTCGGAGAATCATCCAGGTTCGAGATCCACTATTCGTGTTAATGGAAAGTTGATATATGATATTCCGGAAATTTTAAAAGACAGAGGGATGTATTTTTCAAAGCGTATAGAAGATTAACGGTTGCTGAATAAATGATTTAAACAGGAATAGGGACGTGAATATGTTGGCAAGGTTTTTAAAATTCTCGAAAAAAAGGGTTCAATGCTTCGATCTTTATTTCTCATAGTAACACTCGGGACTTTAGGGATGTGGCTCGGCTACAGCTCTTTCAAGGCCTTGAAATCAGGGGTGGCGAACGCAGCCGGAAAAGAGTATCGGCGTACGACAAGGCCATACCTTTTTTGGCTTGCGACTGCGGTTCAAGCAGTATGGAGTGTAATGTGTTTTTATGTTCTTTGGATGACATTATTCAATTAAGAAGAATGAGGTAGATCAAAAAAGTGACAGGCAAAATATGTGATTATTTTTTTCTACAGCCTAAGAACCTTCAGTCTATCAACTTGCAGTCTATCAACCCAAGCAGCCTCCCAGCCGCAATGCAGCCAATCGTGAATCTATCGACCCGGATGGCCGTTATCATTTTCCATGTCAAAATACGGGACCAATTTAAGCGGCATCGTAAAACGGTCCGGACCAATTTACGATATGCGGTAAATTGGCTTATTGCTTTTATAAAAGGCCGGTTAGCTCAACTTATTGAAATAATGGCTTAATTACGGAGTATTCTCTCTCGTTGACGCTATATCGGAAATGATGAATAATGGTGATGAATATTGGGATGTAACGGGTTTAAGAGGCATAACGTGGGCAGGACTCTAATTTATGTGACTGAAAAACAAATAGAATATGGAGAAAAGGAATGAATAGACTTTGTCAACATAATCAAGCGCATCCGTGTTTTTGGTTCTTGCTGATTTTGTTTTTGTTGATCGCCGGAAGGGGTCGGGCCGAGCCGGCTGTGTTGTCTTTCGAGGTCCAGGTCCGGGTTGAGGCGGACAAGATAGTTTTCAGGGTGACGAATCTGGGTCCAGCGGCCGTGCTGGGGGAGAATCTGGTGGTGGAGCAGTGGGATGAAATCGGCCGGGTTTGGCGGTTTGCGGCTAGTCCTTTGTGGCAGTGCGGGACCAAGGAAACGGTTTTTGCCAAACCGTTGGCCGCGGCTGAACAGATTGAAATCGGCTGGAATAAATCCCTGCATAAAGGTTGTTTAAAAGCCGGTCCGGGTCGATACCGGGTATCTATAAAAGATCCTCAAGGTTCCCTGCAGTCTTTGCCCGTGGAATTTGAGCTGACGGTAGTAGTTGAAAAGGTGCGAAATCCGGAATCACGGGAAACCATTTATCGGATCGTCAATGGGGAGTGCTCTTTATCCTGGGTTTTGCGGGACGCGGAATCGGATCAGGGTGTTGCTTTGTATCGGCCAACCTGTTCTTTGCCGTTCCGGGATCAGACTTTGCTCATGTCTGAATTGCTGAAAGCCGTGGTCCAATCCGGAATGCTTCCGCAAGCGGAGTGGACTCTGTATTGGGGTCGATTAACCCCGAGCAATGGTAAGTGTTTCGAGCTGTCCCAGCGGCTTATGCTGGCGGCGCATCAATCCAAAGATTGGGATGTAAAACGCGGGAAACCAAAACAAGGTCATGAAAACAGTTTTGTACGTCTAGTTATGGAACAAACCGGGATTTATTCGGAGCTAAAAGAAATCTTTCAAGCCCAAGGCTTGCTGCTCCGGGTTTCCAATGTGGAAAAAGTTCTGATTCTCAAGGCTAAGGATTTGCCGTGTTATGCGAACCTGAAATCCCGGGGCGTCGGTCCTGAAGAAAAACTGCCGTTCGATTGCCAGGTTTGGTTACGGGTGCAAGCGAAGCACCGGCCTTGAAAAAACCGGCTGCTTGCCCTGCTTTGGAATTGGCCCAAAAACCTGAAAAGGGCGGGCTTCTACTTGTTTAGCAATTGAAATTTTCCAATGAAAATTTCAGGTTTATTTTACGGATTCAAAAGCCTTTTGTCTTTCCTGCAGCCTAAACAGCCACCTTTTATCCCCTTGAGTCGTCCCCTGATATCCCTTTTAGTAACCTATTTGTGACATTTTGTATGCCATATTTAATTTCCGTATAAACCTTATAAACCGGTCATGAACGCAAGGGGTATTTCCCGATAAGATCCTGAAGTTACGGGATAAAGGGGATATGGCCGGTCTGTCTAATCAACATACTCCGAAATCTAAAACCTCTAGCAAGAAAGGAAAAAAACCAATGAAGATGAAAATGAGAACAACGGCGTTTTTCGTTTTCGGCTTTTTTTTATATTCGTGAACGCGCTGGAATTGCAGGCAGGGCAAAGGCATCCCGCAATCGGGGACGGGACGGTGTTTGCCCAGATTCCGGAGCAACCGGGATTTCCGGAAGGAATTGCCATCGGCGGCGGGAACGTTTTTGTTTCCGGGCCGGACCGCTTCGGTACGGCGGGAACGGGCCCTTCCAAAATTTATGTTCATAACTTGTTGAACGGAAAAATGCGGCAGGAAATTACGATCCAAAATGAAGATCTGAATCTCGAACATGCTTTAAGCGGCATTGCTTTGGACGCCTGCAACCGCCTTTACGTGATCAGCACGCAATTGGGTATTCTTCGTTTCCGGCAGAACCGGCATCATTTGTATATTCAGGAGCAGTGGGCCGATCCCATCCCGGATCTCAATCCTTATGATCCGGTTCCGGCCTTGCCCAACGACATGGTCTTTGATCAGGCCGGGAACTTGTACATCACGGATTCGCTGCAGGCCACGATCTGGCGCATTCCTCCTGCGGGCGGCACGCCTGAGATCTGGTTTCAGTCTCCGGAACTGGCCGTGTACAATGAACTGCAAATGGGGCCCAACGGCATCCGCCTGAGTCCGGGGCGGGAGTACTTGTATTTTGTATTCAGTGGTTCTTTGCCCGGAGATGCCGTGCCCCGGCAAGGCAGGATCTACAGGCTGCCTTTGAAGAGTACTCCTGAATTATCGGATTTGGAGCTCGTTTACACTTTTCCTGATTTTGAAGTGCCGGACGGCCTGGCTTTTGATGCCCGCGGCCGATTGTTTGTGGTCATGGGGGGCGCCGGACAGATTTCGGTTTTGAGATTCGATGATCCGGACAACAGTGAAATTCCGGTAGTTGAAGAGGAGATGCGCTTAAGCGGTCCCGACGGGAGCACGATCCCTTATGTGCAACCTGCCAATATCGCCTTTGCATCCAGACATTCCAAGTTCGCCTATATTGTCAATCACGCTTTGATTGCGCCGCCGCCCCCGAATTTTTTCAGCGTGTTGAAAGTATATGTCGGTGTGGGCGGCGACCGTTTAATAAAACCGTTGCTTCCATAATTGAAGCAGGTTTTTGTGCAAAAAGGCGACTATCAACCGAATTGGATCATCTTTTTCGGGGCCAGGTTGGTTTCAAAGGTCCAGAAATAGGCTTGGCCCCGGGCGATCCGGAAAAGGATGAGATCGGGATGTTGGGCATTGAGGCCCATTTGAGCGAGAAAAGGGCGGTCTTTCAGAACCTTTTCTTTGAAGGCCGGATCGTTCAAAAATTCAACCTTGCCGGCCACGCGCATCACGGCGCCCGGTTCGGTTGCTTTATGAAAAGCAGCTTCTACTTTCGGGTTTTTCCGCAGTTGTTTGTAAATGTCTTTTTTGGCATGGATTTGAAAATAAATACCGGTTTCATCCACAAACCAAATACTTAGGCCCCTAATCCTGGGTTGGTCGCCCTCGGCCGTGGCTAACCAGGCCACCGGGTTTTCTTTTGCAAATTTCACGCAATCTTTGAATTCCATGATTTTGTCTCCTTTATAATGATTAGCGCTAATCTTTATGCTATTAAAATCTCTTTAACAAGTACGCACTTTTTCGTATAATAGTATCGTAATAGATATTTAAGATTTTTTTGATCCTGAAGAGTTATGAATCAAAAAAATCTGAATTCCGGCAATGGTTTGAGCCGGAACAGGAGTTCCAGCGAGGCCGGAACAGGAGTTCCAGCGAGGCCGGAACAGGAGTTCCAGCGAGGCCGGAACAGAAGTTCCAGTGTGATCGCCGGAATAAGCCTTTATAAAATGACGTAGCCTAAAGACTGCGGCTACCCTCATCGACAATATTTGGTTGATGTTGGGGAAGTAAGCATCTTTACGTCAAAATAATTTTGAATGAGATTTTCAAGTCATCAGGCACTTCATTCGCGTCGATTCGCGTCCATTAGCGGTTAAAAATCAGGAGGTGTTATGAAAAAAATCGGGTTTTGTCCGGTCTCGGAAACTATGGCGATCATCGGCGGCAAATGGAAGCCGATCATCCTTTATTGCATAAGAGAGGAAACCAAACGTTTTAATGAAATCAAGAAGTTGATTCCGGGAATCACCCAGAAAATGCTGACCCAGCAATTGCGCGAATTGGAGGAGCACGGCATGGTGCACCGTAAAATCTATGCAATGGTTCCACCCAAGGTTGAATATACCTTGACGGCCTACGGTCGGACTTTGTCGCCAATTCTGGATGCCATGGCCCATTGGGGTAAGGGGCATAGAGGAATGAAGCCTAAAAAGCAGGTTCAAAGTTCAAGGGTTCACGGTTCACGGTTGGAGAGCGGTGAAGACGGAACAGACTGAAGATGATAAGACAGGATCACAACTATCCGGAAAAATATTTTATAAAACAAAACGACATCAATTCAAAGTTCGGAGATTCACGGTTCACGGATAGAGAGGATAACAAGAATTATGGCGGAAAACTCGATTCAGATCAGACCCATGGAGCAGAATGAGATCCGGGCGGTCAGCGATCTGGTGTTCCGTTCTTTCAAGACCAATGTGGCGCCCTATTATTCCGAAGAAGGCGTGGAAACCTTTTTCGATTATGCCAATCCCAAGGCATTGGGCGAACGGTTTCAGAACAATCATTTTGTGTTGGTGGCTTTTGCGAAGCAAGTCTTAGTAGGCATGATCGAAGTGCGCAACCATAGCCATATCTCTTTGTTTTTTGTCGAACCGCTGCAACAGGAAAAAGGGATCGGTAAAGAATTATTAAACCGCGCTATGGCCCGGGCCCGGCAATCCGATCCGGAGTTTAAAGGGTTGACCGTCAACTCGTCGCCCAATGCGGTGGAGGCTTATAAACGGTTCGGTTTTGCGCCCACTCAATCGTTCCAGGAAAAAAACGGGATCCAATTCCTGCCCATGATGTTGGAATGGCGGGATCCGAAACAAGAGTCATAAAATCGCACCAATTCGCGGATCGATTATTAAGGCGATTTTTCGCCAATTTTTAAGGCCCTTTTATAAAAGAGTTTGCGGCAAATGACTCTTATCCTGTTGAGAAAAAAGATGGAGAAGGGCGGGACTTCAGCATTTGGACCAGATATTGCATATATAAACCATAATAGCATCCCTTTTTTGCATATCGTGACAAAACAGATCCTTTTGCAAAAAAAACATTTTCCTTTGTTTACTTATCGGCAGCAGGGGGAAAGAGGTTTTTGCGGGAATTAAAGGTTGTCGCGGATATGACTTTTTGGGGGCATTCATCAAATATTAAAGAAGGAGGTCGATACATGAAAGCTACGGATTTTGATTTTTCCAAAGATTTGAAATTCAGCTTGGAAAAGGGCATTACTTCGTTCAGGAACAGCCGGCTCGTGATCATGGATTCCAATGCCGTGGGTTTGTTGCGCGAAAGCCTGGTCGAAGAGCTTGGCTGGAAAAAGGCCCGGGAGATGTTTTTGCAATTCGGTTATCAAAACGGGTTTGCCGATTTTTTGCAAATGAAAATTGCCTATACCTTTGACACGGAGATGGACCTTTTGGCCTCAGGTCCCGTGATCCATACCTGGGAAGGGGTCGTGCAGGCCACTCCCAAGGAGATCCGGTTCAACCGGGAAATGGGCGAATTTTATTTTACCGGAGTTTGGACCAATTCCTATGAGGCGGAGCAGCATCTCAGCTATCATGAAACGGCCAAAGAACCGGTCTGTTGGTCCTTGATGGGCTATGCTTCCGGATGGTGTACGGCTTTTTTCGGTTCGCCGGTGCTGGCGATCGAACCGGTTTGCGTGGGCAAGGGCGACGATCATTGCGAATGGTTGATCCAACCTCCCAAGGTTTGGGGAAAAGAAGCGAAACCGTATATTAAAGCATTAAAATCATTATGGGGAGGAGGGAAATAACATGGGAGAGAAGCTTGTTCGTTATTATAAGTTTGTGGAAGATAAAAAAGGCATGGAAGGCCGGATCAAGCTGGCCCAGGAAACCAAGGTTCCCTCCGTGAAAGCGGCCACGGCCCCGGACAGTCCTGAAACCATAAAAGTATTTCGAGAAGCCATTAAAAAACTGACCGGTGAAGAACCGCCGGTTTATTGATCTTTTCCGTATTTACAGGATTCACATGAATGGATGAGCCAAGGTCTGAAAAAATTCAGACCTTGGCTTCAAGAAGTTTCGCCCCCATCCTTTTTGCAAAGAGTTCTTTTGAGGCCGGAAATAGGCGAGTGTTTTCGCGCTCATTTTCCGCAAGGCGTCGCTTTGCCCTTATGGATCTCCCTTAGCCATAAAACCGTTGCAGAGAATTTCATTTTCCGTTCGCGTCCGTTTTCTAATACGTCCATGCCCCCCAATTTTTTTGCGGAATTTCCCGCAACCGACAGCCTGGAAATTCAGGAACCCTTTAAGCCAAACCCATTGGGACTGAAGAATAGATTTATTTATTGAAAAAGGCGTTTGGCTATTATATAATCACGTCTTTGCTGAAATAGAAACAAAGCTTAACCGATCATACCCCTATCATTTTTAAATTTCATAGCGGACAAAAAAGATTAACCTTACAGGGTCTTGCGAGAATGGTTTATTCCGAATTTCTTACAAAGGACACTCCCCTAGCGCTCAAAACCGAGCGGGAAGAATTAACGCAGCGGGTAAAAGAATTGGAGCAAAAAACCCGGGAACGCGCGCAAACCGAAAAGGCGCTGGAAGAGAGCGAAGAACGCTTCCGGACCCTCTATACGCATTTTAAACGCGAGAGCGAACTGTACCGCTCCTTTTTGCAATCCTCGGCCGATGCCGTGATTGTGTATGATTTGCAGGGCCAAGTGCTTTATTTAAACCCGTCTTTTACCAAGCTTTTCGGTTGGACCCTT
>RPPU01000027.1 GCA_003819975.1 Desulfobacteraceae bacterium | reverse complement strand
TGCTTTGGCGATTTTTTGCTTTTCCTCTTCCTTGGGCTTGATCCATCCCTCCAAATCGGTCTCGCCTTCGGCCAATAATTGCCCTTCTGCTATCCAAGCCAATCCGTCGGGCTCCTCCCCTTGGGAAATTTTCCAGGGCGTATGAGACAATGGGTGGCCCAGAGGACCGGGAATATCGGCCAATCGGATAATGAGTTCAACGGGCTCGGCGGCTCCTTCCGTAGGCTTTTTATCATTACCGCATCCGCAAATCGTTAATAAAAAAATTACCGCAAGGCACCGGATTTTAAAAGTCACTTTTCTCATCCTTTTTTTCTCTCGCCATTTCGGCCGTTTATCACCAGAATGACAGCACTTTCATTCGAATAGGATAACCCTAACCTTAGTTGGGCTTTTCATTGATTTTGCTACCTGCGAAATGCCTGCGGCCTATTTACCTGACCGCTCTACCCTTCCCGCATCGCCGTCAGCAACGGCTTGAACACCTCGCATTTCCGGCATATTTTCATCTTGCCGGTCCAGGTGGCCCGGGTCGCGCCCCTGCAGACCGTGCCGTTGATAAGCCAACAGAGCCGGCCGCATTGGAATTCCCAAGCCGGGCAATGTTCTTTTTTCTCCGGCGGGCATTGCTCCGTTTTCCAGCAAGGTGACTGATCAGATCCTCCAGATAGTTTCATGCTTAATAAAAAAAACATTTGTCTCTCAATATGAACCGGGATGGCGCGCCAGCCCTGTTCAAAGCTCTGCACGGCTTTTTGGGAGGTTCCCAACAATTGGGCCAGTTGCACTTGGGTTTTTTCCAATTGGTGCCGAATCAGGGAGAATTCTTTGGGGGTCATCTTAACGATCTTTCAAGTTAGAAAATCATGAAATAAAAAACTCTGGAAACAAGCGCAACGACTAAGAACAATACCGGTGTCAGCCAAAATGCCGCTTGGGTACTAAGCGAATAAACCGTAGATAAAGCGCTGTACACAATCAAAACCGTCAAACTCAGGCAAAACACGCCTATGGCCGTAATCGCTTGGTAAGGAAACCAAAAAAGTAAAAATAAAATGGCGATCGGCAATACGGTTACGCCGGTGGTAAAAACATAAACCTGCCAATGCGTATCCTTTTTTCCAAGGGCTTTATCAATCAACAAATAGCCTACAAATAATCCGACAATCGGAACCAAGCTGGATATAAGCAATTTTACATACCCGAAAAAACCTAAGCCCCCACCCCAAAACAAAAAAGACCTGAAGTAACCCAGGGAACCAATCAAGGCCGCAATCAAAAAAAACACACTAAACACAATGCCAACGCTAAAGGCGTTTGTTTCCCCCAATTCGGTTAAAGCCTTGGATTGTCCGTTCATGGGATCCGTAACGATTGTTTTGATCGCATGCACTGCCTGCCCCAATGCTTTTTTGGCTGATTCCAATGCTTTTTGCCCCGATTCCGCGCCCTTGTTCCCGGAACCTTCATTCGGATTGTTCGTGTCTGGCATGATGATTCTCCTTTCGTCCTTTCTCAATAGGTTTGTGCTTTTTTTTAAAATTTTTAAATTCGCCGATTCTCTTCTGAGATTTTTAGCATGCTTAGGAATTGTTTCATTAAGGAATTCAACGGTTTTCCCCTTTCCCCTTCTCAAGGAAGGGGAAAAATCTCCGTGCCCTCTGTGCCTCCGTGGTGAAAATTCTTAAATTCCTAAACACTCGCCATGACGCTTATTAAAGTTTATCGACGATTCCATGCTAAGGTGTCTTGATTTTAACCCTATCCCCTTTATTGAGCCCGCACTGCTTGGCCATGCCCGCGTTCACCTCCAGCACATATTGAGCCGGAAATTGCGAAGGAATATTGGTTTCATCCATGGGAATGGCGTTGGGGTGAATATGCACAATCCGCTTCTTCGTATCGATAAAAATCAAATCGAGCGCAATTAGAGTATTTTTCATCCAGAACGTACGAAACTTTTGATCCGGATAAACAAAAAGCATTCCGGCTTGCGGATCAAGGGCTTTTCGATACATGAGACCCCGGCTGCGTTCCGTTTCGGTTTGGGCGATTTCCACATTGAAAACATATTTCCGACCCGTTTTTTTGTTGAACAATTCGACAGAGCCAAGTTGCTGGGCATAAATTTGGACAGAAGTAAAAATAAACCCCAGCATGATAAAACTAAAAATAAACGGCTGTTTTTTTAACATGGATGTCGATTGCACCTGTTATGCATTTTTAAAACTGGATACATATAAAGAAACCTTACCGAAATTTTTGTATTCCGTTTCCCGATTATAAACAAATCCGATCCGTTCCGCGACCCGGATCGAAGAAAAGTTTTGGGGATTTATGAAAGCCACTACCCGTTCCATCTTAAATTGTTTTTCCGCGATCGTAAGAACGGCTCGCGCGGCCTCGGTCGCATAACCTTGGCCCCAATACCCCTGATCCAGCAGATAAGCGATCTCTATTACTGGCTTGCCCTCCACCTCAGCCTGAAGCAAACCGCTGCGGCCGATCAAACGATTGTCTTCTTTTAAAACCATGGCCCACAAACCGTAGCCATATTGGCGGTAATACTGTTCGCGATGACGGATGATTTTATTACGCGCTTCCTCAAGGCGGTCCGGAGGCGGGCCCATGAAACGCATCACCGTGGGGTTCCGATAAATCCGAAAGAGATGCTCGGCATCGGCTTCCCTGAATTCCCGCAAGAGCATTCGTTCGGTCTCGGCCCTGAATGCCATGACGCTCCTTTGGCCCCTTTTCCGGTTTGAGCATATAATCGATTGACTAAAGTATCTTTTTTATAAGGGACTGTCAATCCTTGTTGATCCCGGCATTGCATATTTTTCTGGCGTGGCACTGATCCGTCATCAACAGATAAGAGGGATGCTGCAATCCGGTCGGAGCATAATATTCATCATGAGTATATTGAAACCCCAATTTCTGAAGCAGATGACGTGAGGCGGTATTTTGGGGATTGTGTCCGGCAAACAGACCGGATGCTTTCAGTACTTTAAAAGCATATTCCATCACTCCCAGCGCCGCTTCCGAAGCCAGGCCCCGGCCCCAATAGGCGCTCCGGATATGAAACCCGATTTCATAAATTTTCCCGGCAAGATCATAAGGCCGCAACCCGCAGCACCCGACATGGGTCTGATCGGTTTTCAAAAAAACCGGCCAGTATTGTACGCCGTATTTCGTTTCATTCTCAATCTCCAGCTTTAGCCGGCCCCGGATCTCCACTTCTGAAAATACACCATTCGCCGAAATGAATTTCGTCACTTGTGGATCGCTCCACAAACCGCGAGCCAAATCCAGATCCGTTTCCATCCAGATGCGAAACATCAAGCGGCTGGTTTCAATAAAAGCGATTTTTTTTTGTTCTTTATCGATAATTTTTATCCTGTGAATCCTGTCCAAATGTTTTGATTTTCTTTGCGCTCTTTGCGCCTTTGCGGTGAATCATCTTCAATTTTTTTTCGATCCTTTTTGAACTTCTTGTCATGGACAAACCGCCCAGGGCCGTACAACGCAATTCAGCCGGCAGACTTTTGCCGATACGATCCATGGCGGCGATCACTTCATCCAAGGGGATCACCACGTCGTAGCCGGCCAAAGCCATGTTGGCGCAAGTCAAAGCATTGGCCGCGGCCAGCACGTTTTTTCCAAGACACGGCACTTCCACCCGTCCCGCGACCGGATCGCAAACCATACCCAGAATATTCTGCAAAGCCATGGCAGCCGCGTCAACGGCTTGCTTTGTCGTTCCCTTTGCCAAGGTCACCAGCGCCGCAGCCGCCATGCCCGATCCGGCGCCGCATTCGGCTTGACAACCCCCCACCTCCGCTGCGAACGTGGCCCGATTGGCAATAAACACCCCGATCAAACCGGCCGCAAGCATGGCCTTGGTCAGGTCTTCGAGAGGCAAGCCCAGGGCGTCGACTGCTCCCATACAAGCCCTGGGCAACGCGCCGCAAGCCCCGGCTGTCGGCGCCGCCACGATCACACCCATGGAACTTTTTACTTCCATCAAAGCGCTTACATAAAGAACCATCCGGTCCAACAAGCCCGCATTCAAAAGCTGCCGGTTTTCCAAGCGCTCTCGATAAAGTTGGGATTGATTTCCCAGGATCCGATCGCCGTATCTGGTGCCTTCGACTCCTTTAAGGATTCCTTTTTGCATGATGATAACGATCTTTTGCATTTCCTGGCAAACTTGTTCCGCCGACAGGTTGCCGCGCGCGCTCTCGTACAGAACCGCCAATTCCCATAAAACCAGGTTTTTGTCCCGGTTATAAGCCAGCATTTCCTCAGCGGTGCTGAAAGGCACCTTCATCTTTTTCCGGGAGAGCACCGGCAACACCGGCGCAATGTTCTTGATCTGTTTGATATTGAAACGCACCTTTAGTTTATCGAGGGTTTTCGCTTCAAGAAAACCCTGAGATTTGATCTCGATCATCTTGCTCTTTTTATGCTTGTGTACGATAACTTCATCCGCTGCTGCTCGCGCTTTCAAAAAACTAAGAATTTTGCTTTCCTCTTTATCGTAGTAAATAAGCGTCTCATAATAATCGCCGGCTATTGACAATCGAATGTCGTCCAATCCTATGACTTCGACAATACCTCCTCCGGTGGAAATGGCCTGTAAAGTGTGAATTTCAGAACTGTTCTTCAGGGTTATTTTATAAGTATTGGGATGTATCGCGCCGAACCGGGAAAGCTTCATTTTGACTTTGACTCCGGCTTTACGGATTGCCAAAGCCGATTCCGCCAAGCGCTCGTCCTGCGCCTCCCAACCCAACAGCCCTCCATAAAGCCCCATATCCGATCCCTGGCTCGCATGCGTCCCGGCCAGGGAACCTTCCGGGTCGTATTCCACCAGTACTTCTTCTATATTGCCGCCCATAAGATCCCGGGCCATCCGGCCGATCCGCAAGGCAGCGGCGCAGTGCGAACTGGACGGCCCCCGCATCACCGGACCGATCACGTCATTGAAAATGCTGGGGGGTGTTTTTTTACTTGAAATTTTTGTCTTTTCCATAATCTAACCGAGAACCGTGAACCGTGAACCGTGAACCGTGAACCGTGAACCGTGAACCGTGAACCGTGAACCGTGAACCGTGAAACGTGAAACGTGAAACGTGGTTTTAACTCCTATTCCAAACCACCAACCGATACCCGAAATCCATGCTCACTTTTTTCAAAAGGTCACGATACTTTTCATGCCACAAACCCGATTCCAAGTCGCCCTGCAGTTGTTGGAGTCCGGTTTGCACTTCACTTAAACAACTGAAAGTCGAAATGCTGTTGCGCACGCCCCCATCCAGATACGCATACGGCCGGCGCCAATAAGCGCACAGAAAGCCGTCCGTGCAATCATGCGGGATCGGAATGGGAATGACGCGTACCGGGCCCAAAATCTTTTCCAGTTCTTCGATCGGAGGATGCAAGTCCATAAGGATGGTTTCGATTTCCGGAAAATAATCCAACAGCCAGAAAGGTTCCTGAAGGTCAAACATGGTAAATATAAGAAACCGCTTCCGGATGACTCGCATGGCTTCTTCAAACCCCCGGCTGATATCGGCCCAATGATGGGTGGTTAAAATAGCAAGACCCGCGTCAAAAGTTCGATCCCTGAACGGCAGAGATTCGGCAAAGCCTTGTACGATAGAAGCGCCGTTGTTCGGCCGCTGCGCGATCATGATCTCTGAAGGTTCGACAGCCACCAAATAACGATCAACCGGTTCGTAAGAACCAGCGCCCGCGCCAATATTGACTATCCGTCCGGCTGGCCCGATTTCGCGGTTGATCGCCGCTGTAATGCGGGGATCGGGTTTGCGATAATCGTTGTAGCCTATTCCGATTTGATCGTACTTTTTCTCCAAATGCTCTCCGTAATCGGACAGATAGGTTCTTTTTGAATGTAGGGGCAGATTTCAAACCTGCCCCTACCCTACGTACAATAGAGATTAACCGCGCTCAAACATCTCTTTACCACTCAAGAATTCCTGCACTTCCATAAACGAAGACAGGACGGGGTGCCCCAGCGCCCTGATTTCCGCCGACGGTTCCTTTAAATCCGGTATTTGGATGACACTCATGCCGGCGCCGTGCGCGGCCATAACTCCATTATCCGAATCTTCCAAGGCCAAACATTGATGGGGTCGCACGCCCAACAGTTCCGCGGCTTTCAAATAGGTTTCCGGGTCCGGCTTCCCTTTCGCGACCTGATCGCCGCCCACAATCAGTTCGAAAAATGAAAGCAACCCCGTGCGCTCGAGCTTCTCCCGGGCGGTTTGATGGGCCGTGGAGGTCGCAATAGCCGTTCTTTTTTCCGCATGTTTGATAAATTCCAAAAATTCAGGGGCGCCGGCCTTGACCGGTATGGGTCGTTCGGTGATGGCTTTACGATAGTTCTCGCCCCAGACCGGGCTGATCTGGTCGAACGGGAAAGACGCGCCGTATCCTCGGGTCAGGATCATTTTGGTCCGGACCGGATTGGTGCCCACGGCCCTCAAATAAATATCGAGAGCGGGTTCAAAATTAAATTGACGGCACGCTTCCCGGAACGCTTGCAACGCGATCTGCTCTGTATCCAGCAAAAGCCCATCCATGTCGAAAATAATTGCCTGGTATTGTTCAATCTGTTTTGCGTTGCAGGGGATTATCATTATATGGTTTTTCCATTTTTGCTGAGGCATTTTTTTGGAATGCGGGGGCAAGGGCGGAAGCCCTCGCGTGGCAAGGGTAAAAACCCTCGCGTGGCAAGGGTAAAAACCCTCGCGTGGCAAGGGCGGGAACCCTCGCGTGGCAAGGCGCTGCTTTGTCAGAGCGCGACATGTCGCGCCCATTTAAAGCGCGGACTTGTCCACGCAATCCAAAAGAACACCAAAAAGTTTTTATATGTTTTTAGTCTTCGTGCCTTTGTGCCTTCGTGTGAAAATTCCTAAACAAACCCTACAGTCTAAACTCCTTCAGTCTATCAGCCTTATTTACAAAATATAATCCGTGGAAAGAAACTTGGATTTCCTGTCCCGCACGATTTGAGTAATGATCTTGCGGTTGCTCTCCGTCTCCTTGGCCGCCACCAGCGTCCGAATGGAAAAAACCCGCAAAGCATCGGAAACCGAGAGGGTCCCTTCGGCCGAGTCCTTGCGCCCGGTGAATGGAAAGCTGTCCGGCCCGCGCTGACATTGGCTGTTCACATTTACCCGGCAAACCTGATTGACCAAGGGATCGATCAGTCCGGCCAGGGCTTCCGGGTCTTTTCCGAAAATACTGACTTGCTGCCCGTAATTCGACTCGATCATGTAGCGCATCGGCTCCGCAATGTTCTCAAAGGAGCAAACCGGCACCACCGGACCGAACTGCTCTTCGTTGTATAGCCGCATCCGGGAGGTGATCGGATAGACCACGGCCGGATGCATAAACGTGCGGTCCACGGACCCGCCGCCGACATTGACGACCCGAGCGCCCAAGCGTTCGGCGTCTTTGATCAGCTCCGTGAGATAGCCGGTCTTGTTCGGTTCGGGCAAAGGCGTGATCTGCACGCCTTCTTCCCAGGGCAAGCCGCATTTCATCTTGGTAATCGCGTTGCCGAATTGATCGAGGAAGGCGGCCGCGATCTGTTTATGGACAAATAAAATTTTCAATGCCGTACAACGCTGGCCGTTGAAGGATAAGCTGCCCGCCAAACACTCCTTGACCGCCAAATCGAGGTCCGCGTCCGGAAGCACAATGGCCGGATTCTTGGCATCCAACCCCAGAACGCAACGCAATCGATGCGGCTTGGGATGTTGTTTTTTAAGAAGATCCGCCACGCGGTTGGTGCCGATAAAAGCCAGCACATCGATCTTTCCCGAAGCCATCAAAGGCCCGATTATTTTGGAGCCCTCGCCGTAGACCGTATTGATCACACCGGCCGGAAAAGCTTTTTGAAAGGCTTCCAGAAGCGGCCGCAGCAAAAGTACGCCCAGTTTGGCCGGCTTGAAAATCACCGTATTGCCTATAATCAAGGCCGGAATGAGCGTGGTGAAGGTTTCATTCAACGGATAATTGAACGGTCCCATGCAAAGCGCTACACCCAGGGGCGCCCGCCGGATTTGCCCCACCACACCCTGTTCAATGATAAAGCGCGAGGAAACCCGGTCGAGATCTTTCAAAGCCTGAATGGTATCGCGGATATAGTCGACGGTTCGGTCAAACTCCTTCTCGGCATCCGGCAGATTTTTCCCGATTTCCCACATCAAAAACTTAACGACTGCGCTCCGTTGCTCCTTCATCCGCAAAACAAATTCTTCGACATGCCGGATGCGTTCTTCAACCGCCAGGGTCGGCCAATGACCTCGGCCGTAATCGTAAGCCCGAACCGCGGCATCCAGCGCGGTGGTCGCCTCTTTTTCGGTCAGCAAAGGATAACTGCCGATTCTTTCCTGTCGGATGCCGGTTTCCGTTTGCAGGCACATTGGCGAATAAACATCCTGGACCGGGCCATCCCAAGAGAGGATTTGACCGTTGCAGAGATATTCCTTTTGCTCAATAGGGCTCTCCAATCGAAACGACTCCGGGATGTCGACTTTTTTCGGAAACAACGTTGCCGCTTTTTCGGGTTGACTCATGGCATGTTTCCTCCTTGAATGTTTTACTCTTGCCTTTAAAATGTCGATTATTCGTTGTTGATAATGGTAGTCGCAGGCTTTACAAGAATGTGACGATTCACCACATTCTTTAGCCTGCGTCGCGTCACTTGCGAACTCCTTCCCGATCTTCGCAGCCTAAAGGCTGCGGCTACCCCGGATTCATTCATTTGCATTCATATCCCGGCCCAAGGACCCCTACTTTGCCGCCGGTTTGTTCGGGTTGATATTTGGCTTCCTCAACTCCAGCAAAATAGAGCTTCCCCGGGGAGAGGCGACTTTTAAAGCTTTAGCATCTTCCTTTTCGTTCCAGAAAAGAATAGTTCGGCAATCGATCCCGCTGGTCAGGGAGAATTCCGCTAAAACCTTCTCCTTTTCTCCCAGAACCTGCACGGGTCCGCGGTCCTGTTTGGGCACATAAAAGTGGAGGGAACCGGGAGAACTCCAGGCCGCATAGTTGCTGTATGATTTGGTTTGAATAATAAGGAATAGGGCCAAATAACAGCCGCTCACCAGGCCTCTGAAAAGCCAAGTACGTTTGGGTTGGTCCCAAATACGGATGCGAATCGCGTAGACGGATAATGCCAAGGCCGATACCAGAATAGCCAAATATGTATAATAATAGTTGTTATCCCAGGCTCTGGCTAAAAACAAAAATCCCGCCAGATGGCAGACATTCAAGATGAAAGGATGCTCGCCATGATTCGGACCGCCCGATAAGCCGATCGCAAAAACCGCATAAAAACCGAGCAAGACAAAAAATAAAGAAAACCAAGGGTGACGCGTAAACCAAAAATTATTTTTATCCGTTTTCGGTATGGAAACAGACGGTTGGCCTCTCTCCAATACCAATAAGGATGTTCGATCCGGGCTAGGCGCTTCGATCTTTTGCCAATCCAATGGCAAGTTAAGAAGTTCCACATAATGTTCGGATACATCATGCCTTGAATCGCCGTAGTTTACCGCGACAGTTGCGATCGAAGCATTATGATCGCCGGCTTGAAAGACTTTTATTTCCTGGAATACATGACCGGCTCCGTACCAGGCCACTTGCCGCTCGCCGACCTCCGCCGTTAGAGGGGCATCCGCGCGGCACGGCCAAAGAATGAAAACCATGCCCAGAATCGCCAAAGTGATCTGCTTCATCACAGGCCTCCTAAAATCCGTCATTTGATGTATTCCTTTCAAAATCCGCGCTTCGCGGATTTTGTCATGAAGCCGCACCGTCCGCGGGATGGATTCATTGCCCGATCTCTATCATAACCCGGTTAACATTGAATTGATCGAAATCCGCTTCTTCGGTTTGCTTTTCATATAACTCGCGGGATTGGCCCAGATAGTCTTCGGCTGAGACGGCTTCCGATATGATGAAAACGACCCGGTCCCGGCGCGGTCTTTCTGCCCGCATATCCCGCTGGACTTCCATGAGGTTCCCGGACATGGTGATAAAATGGACATAATCGAACATGCGCATATAGGAAGTGGTTTCTTTCACCCCTTTTTCCTGCAACCAGGGCTTGGGCCGCCCTCCCAGGGGATAGAGCGCGATAATCCGGCCCTCTTGTTTCAGCTTTATTAACATCCGCAAAGCGGCCCGATTGATCCGGCGGGCCTCGGTTTCAATAAGCTCCCTTTGAACAGCCTGCTCCTCGGTTTCGGACTCGATTTTCAGCGGGATCTCCCGTTTGGGGACGATGATCAGACGGCTTATTATTTCCGCAAATGTCTTGACCACAACCGAATCTTCGTTTAATTTCCGGCCGGCAATGAAAACCAAACGGTTCAGGATATCCTGATACGGATCTCCCTCGCGCTTAAGCAACGAATACAAACAGATTGCATCGAAATTGCCTTGATGTTTCATTAAAAAAAGAAGCGATTTCTTTTGTTTTAGTAATTCCAGACTCGATAAAAGGTTTGCAGCTCCCTCGATACGGCTTCCCGGAAGCATCAATTGGTCCACCAACTCCAAAAACAGATTCAGATTCCGGTGGATACCCTCCTGGAACACGTTATCCGGTGTGATTTTAAGGTTATCCGCACTGTGGTAATTGGCTCTCATTTTCTGAATAGAGGCTTCCATCAAGGCAGCCGGATCATTCAGATCCATCTCGTTTTTGTTCTGCGATACCATGTAAAAAGCTTTCCTTTATCGTTTTTCTTTGACCTTCAATCCCGGGCTACCGGATATCTCAAAAATCAAAAATGAATCAATGGCGATCCCCAAAAGCCTGAAAAATAACCTTCTTCTTCGAAAAATAGCATTTTTGAGATACCCTCTATTATAACGGGATTATGGGCCATTGATAATGAATTTTCGCCAATGTTGTCAAGTTTATTATCAAGGGCAGGCATACGTATCAAGCCGGAATATCAATAAAAAGAGCTTAATCAATGTATTAAAATTTTACCTGTTTCCAGATAATAATTGATGGCTTTTTCCCAGTCTTTTAAATCATGAATAAACATTTCATTCAGCGCCTTTTCAATTAAGAAATTACCCGCTGCGTTCAATCCCGTAAAAGTATAAACAACCTCTGCTTGGGTCGTTCGGGCTCCCGGATTTTCGCGGCACTGAATGGCGACCCAATAGACCCGAACTGAAGTAAAAACCGTATACTCGATGTAGGCCTGCTCCGGCGCATATTTGGAAACCACCCAGGTTTTATTCGATTCTTCACCGGGATATTCTGTGGCGGTCTGAAAAACCATATGCTCTTCCAGTAATTGGGTTGTGGAATAAACCATACGGGGGTCCCAACCCTCAGCCCATTCCTTTTCGCGAATGGCTCCGAACAGGGGAAAAACCTTATCCAGCGGGCCGTTTAATTGAATAATACTGGTTCGTGAAATTCGTTTTGCTTTAAACAACGCTGTACTCATAATTGCCTCCTTATTGGGCTTCTTATTCTAAAATACCGACATGGGGATTTCAAAAAATAAGCCTTTTGGAATTTTACGATTCGATTCTCAAGGGCCGTTCCCGATAAAGTATTTTTAGAAATCCCGGGTTGTCGATAAATAAAAAAGTGAATAACCGACTGATTCACAATCATACGGTGATTCCGGCAATCTTTGCCGGAATACATGTTCCGGCTCAAACCATTGCCGGAATGACGTTTTTTTCGATCCCATGTTTTCCGGGATTGAAAAAACATTATTCTTCCACAAAACAATGACTGGCGCCGGCGTCATAATCCATTTTGTAAACCTCTTTGAGGGTTCCGATCAATTTCAAGGTTTCCGGACTGAAAGCGGTTTTGCCTTCAAAAGCATGCAACACAATGCCCTCCAATAAATCCCCCACCGTAAGGTCAAAATGTTCGGCCAATGCCTTCAGAACTTTCAACATGCGTTTCTCAATGCGCACCCCGGTTTGAACCCGTTCCACGCTAATGGTCGGTTTCTCCACAAGAGTCTCTTTTTTCATTTGTGCCATTGGTCCCTCTTAAAAATATATATTTATGTACCTTGGTACATAAATATATTGAAATAATTTTTGAATGCCAATGGAAATCACTGCATATTTATAAACATTTGGAATAATTATATAAAAAATAATTAATTGACACATATTCATTAATCGTTTATCGTAAATAAACGATTAATATTAAGGAAACTATGATCAAAAAATCGCTCACTTCCGCATCGGATAAAACACCGGAACAGGATCGGGAGACCTTCGCCTTGCTCTGCAAAGCTTTATGTCACCCGGCGCGCCTCAGGATCATCGAACACCTAAAGCAAGAGGACCAATGTGTTTGCGGTAAAATCGTGGAGGTTCTGCCCCTGGCCCAATCCACGGTCAGCCAACATTTGAAAATCTTGAAAGAGGCCGACCTGATTCGCGGCGAAGTGGACGGTCCCCGCATGTGTTACTGTCTGAACCGGGACGTATTCAATCAATTCAAAAAAATGGCCCTAGACCTCTAAGTTCGCGGCCGATGTCTGTTTACCCAAGGAGCACTCCATGTCCGATAACCCTTCAAACATGAAAAACTGCTGCAGTATTGAACCGCGGCCCATCCAAACCAATGGTCTGGCCATGTTCGCCCCGCAAAAAAATACAGAAGAAGTCTGCTGCGGCTCACCCGCCGGCCCCCCCAGCAGCCCTTTTGAAAGACCGGGATATAGCGTTTGCCCTTTTGTCGATCGCTTTAAAGCAACCACCCTCGGATCCGTCGCCGTTCTGAAAACACACCTCTCTTTTCAAGACCGCCTGGGCGCACTCATGGTCCGTCTCGATATCGGGCGCAATCAATACAAAGTCGCCCCGGGACTCTACGCCGTCGGCGATCCGGATGCAAACGCGCCGGTGTTGGTGACCGCCAATTATAAGCTGACCCTGGACAGCGTGCGCAAAGAACTCTCCGCTGTAAATGCCTGGATATTGGTTTTGGACACGCGCGGTATCAATGTCTGGTGCGCGGCCGGTAAAGGCACTTTCGGAACCGCGGAAGTCATCCGGCAGGTAAAAAATGTGCGCCTGGATCAGGTTGTCGGCCATAAAAAACTTATCTTGCCGCAACTGGGCGCCACCGGCGTTTCCGGCCTGCAAATCAAAAAAGAGTGCGGATTTGAAGTAATCTGGGGCCCGGTCCGCGCCCAAGATATTCCCGCCTTCCTGGCCAACCGGCAGAAAGCCTCTTCGGCCATGCGTCGGGTAACCTTCAATTTGCGGGAGCGCTGGGTATTGACCGGCGTGGAAATAACCCAAACTTTTAAAAACCTGGCCTGGATCATACCGGCCCTATTCATCTTATCCGGTTTCGGTCCCGGAATTTTCTCTCTTTTCCAGGTCTGGCATCGCGGATCGATCACGGTCGCAGCGGTTCTGGCCGGCATATGGAGCGGTGCTTTTTTGACTCCTCTGCTCCTGCCCTGGATCCCGGGGCGGGCGTTTGCCCTAAAAGGCGGCCTAATGGGTTTGTTGTTCGGTGTGGTTTTGACTTTATTGTTCCTAAAGCCTGTTTTTTCTTTGTCCGTACTCTCTCTTTTCCTTATGGGCTTGCCGGTCAGTTCCTATTTAGCCATGAATTTCACCGGCTGCACGCCCTACACGTCACCCTCCGGGGTTGAAAAAGAGATGCGCACAGCCATCCCTCTGCAATCTCTTTTAGTTTTGGCTGGATTGGTCTTATGGATTGTTTCCGGATTTTTGTAACATCAGATTATTAAACGGTAGGGGTTTAGGCTATAGGAAGAGAAACTGTACATAGGATATAAACAATCAACCCGTCATCATCGTACGGATTTATTCCGGCGATCTCGCTGGAACTTCTGTTCCGGCTTGCCGGAATTCATGTTTTTTCGATCCTACGCTTTTCAGGATCGAAAAAACGTCCAGGAGTTGTTATGAAAGGTTTTAGATATTTATCCGATGTGACCACCCTCAAACTGGATCCAACCGCCTGTATCGGCTGCGGCGCCTGTACCGAGGTCTGTCCGCATCAAGTGTTTGCTCTAAATGACCGTAAAGCCCGCATCGCGGATCTGAACGGCTGCATGGAATGCGGCGCCTGCATGCTGAATTGCCCCACTCAGGCCATTCGGCTGAAACCGGGGGTCGGTTGTGCTTCCTATATCATCAAGGCCTGGCTCAATGGCAAAAAAGTTTCTTTTGACAATAAAGCAAATTGTTGTTAGACAGGACAAATGACAACCTTTAAAACCATTCTAATTTTTCCCGCAATTTCAGGGGTGGGTTTTAATTCTTTCGGCAAAGGAATGGAAGAATCCTGGATTAGCCACGGCCTTTGCCTGATAAGCGCTTATGCCAAAAAAGCCGGGCACGATATCGGCCTTTTCGATTTGCGGAGGCTTAAAGGATGGGATCATTTTAAAACTGAGATGGAGAAGGCCAACCCGAATGTCGTCGGGATTACGATGATGAGCGTGGATTATAATCCGGTCGTGAAATGCATTGACATCATAAAGGAAATCGATTCTTCCATAAAAATTGTCGTGGGCGGCCCCCATCCTTCAATCGCCCCTCAAGAAATACTGAAAATTGAAAAAGTCGACTATGTGATAAAAGGCGAAGGAGAAATCAGCTTCGTAGAACTTCTGGAAAACCTCCGTAAAGGCAATCCCCCATCGGAACGGCTGATTGAAGGAAAAAAACCGATTCTGGACGACCTGCCTTTTGCCGACCGCACGCTCTTCGGCTCTCTTGAATATCCCCCGCCGGTGAAAGGGTTCCATCCCCCCTTTGTTTCCATCATCGCCGGCCGTGGCTGCCTCTTCAATTGCAGTTTCTGCCAACCGGCCGAACGCGCCATTTTCGGTGCAAAAGTCCGCCGAAGAAGCGTGGAGAATGTAATCGCCGAACTGCTTGAATTAAAGAATAAATTTGATTTCAAAAGCATGATGATTCACGACGACTGCCTCACGGAAGACCGGCAATGGGTTCATGAATTCTGCAAAAAATACCGAACCGAAATACAGGTTCCCTTCGCTTGTCAATCCCGAGCCGATATCATCTGCCGTGAAGAAACCATGCTCGAAGAGCTGTACGCCGCCGGACTGCGTCTGTTTTTTATCGGATTCGAAAGCGGAAACCAACGCATATTGAACTTTCTTCGTAAAGGGATCAAGGTCGAACAAAATTATCGAGCAGCCGAATTATGCCGGAAACATAAAATCAAGATTTGGGCCAATTATATGCTGGGGCTTCCCACGGAAACCAAAGACGAAATTATGGACACGGTAAAGATGATCCGAACCATCAAACCGGATCATTACAGCCCGGCCTTTTTTACTCCACACCCCGGAAGCGATCTTTTCAATTATTGCGAAGAGCACGGCCTCTCTTTAATAAAAAATCATGACAGTTATCGAAGAAACGCCACCGAATGTAAAATTAAAGGCGTGGATTATGAATTTCTTTTCTGGGCGCTGAATGAGTCCATGGGGTTGAACGTGCCTCTTCTAAACCCCCATATCGTATTGAAAATGAAGAATAACTTAAGACCGTTTTTTAAAAAATTTCCCGTTCTCAAAACCGTTGCGGCATCCTTATGGCGGAACATCAAACTTAAACGATCATAACAATGGATATGAAATGTTCATATATGGATTCAAAAAATGAAATGAATCCATTAAGAGCTTTAATAAAGAATGGCTCTACTCCTCTTTTCGCTA
>RPPU01000026.1 GCA_003819975.1 Desulfobacteraceae bacterium | reverse complement strand
CAAAGAATTGGTCGAAAAGGATCCTCAGGCCGTTAAAGCCGCGGACCTAGGCGGTCGGCGGCCTCTCTATATCGGCGTCGGTTACAACCGGGCGGAGGTGGCGGAGTATTTGCTCGCCAAAGGGGCGGACGTGAACGCCCAGGACAATTTCCATACAGCCGCGCTCCATGTGGCCTGCAGCAACGATTTACCCCTCTCCCTGGTCAGGCTTCTCGTCGAGAAAGGCGCCGACGTCAACGCCGTGGCGAAATATTCCGGGAAACCGCTGGACATGGCCCTGGAAATCGGGAACGCGGAGATCATCGCCTACTTGAAATCCAAGGGAGCGGAACCCACCCTGCTGACATTCGAAACCTTCCGACTCGCTCCCGCCCTCCATCGGATCGCTTATCCTTGGGGGATGAGAAACAACGTCATCGTCTTTTCCGGCCCGGAGGGAATCCTCCTCCTCGATTCGGGATTCACCAAGCTGGCCGTGCCCGAGCTGAGAAAGACGATCGGCCGGCTGGCTTCGGGAGACATCAGGTATCTCATCAACTCGCATTCTCACGGCGACCACGTGGACGCGAACGCTGTCGCCCCGGCCGAGGCCAACGTCATCAACTTCAAGAATCTCGACGGCCAGGAATTCAAGGACCGGATGTCCCGAAGCGATAAGCCCTTCTGGAAAGACGGAGACCGGGAGCTGGGGGCGCCGTTCCTCCTGCCGTTCAACGGCGAAACGATCCAGATCATTCCCAACCCCGGCCTTCATTCTCCGGAGGATATTCTCGTGTACTTCCCGAAGTCGAAGGTGCTTTGCCTGGGCGACTTGCTGCTGGCCGGGACGTGCCCGGCCGTCCCAGATCCCATCGTTTATCTGGGCTTTCTGGACAACGTCCTGGCCGCCTTCCCGGACGGAACGACGTTTGCCGGCGGTCACGGCCCCGATCTGACGAAGACCGGCTTGAAAAAGTACCGCGACGACCTGGCCGCGATGATCGCGATCGTCCGGAAGAATCGCGAGGCCGGGAAAAGCGCCGATGATATGGTCCGGGATGACATCCTCAGGGCTTACAAGGCGGAATACTCGTTCCTTGACTGGATCGGACCCGACTCGCTGATCCGCCGAGCCGCGGCCGTGATCAAGTAAGTCAAAATTCAGCTGGCGTCGATATGCGCTTGGAGCGCGGCGTGCCAGGCATCCAGGTCTGAAGTCGGCGGCCGCGTTTCCTCGCCGAAAAGAAGGTCGACGAGGTAGCGCGGCTTTTTCCCTCCGATCCCCGAGGCGACGGCGCACGACACGCAATAAACCGCGACCTCATCGGCCGGAAGCTGGGCCGCGCGCTTTTTCATCCAGTCCGTGACCTCGCCCGTGGGAATCTCTCCCCAAAAGGAATCGCCGCAGCAGACGCCCTTCGTCCGGGTCGCCTTCGGCTCGACGATCGCGATGCTCATCCGCCCAAGGAGCGTCCGGACGGCCTCGTGAATCCGCGGCTGATCCCGGGTCGGACAGGCGTCGATGATGGACATCTTCCGCCCGCCATAATCGGGAAAAGGGAAATCCTCGCTCTCGGCCAGGATCTTCCAAACGGATACCGTCCGCGTCAGCGGGTAATCCAGCCGGAACCGCTTGTCGCAGCCCGGACAGACGTTGATGAGCTCGGTATCGGCGCCGAATCCCGGATCTTTCCGGCAGCATCTCGTCCAAACCTCGTCGGCGCTTAGAATCGGCCGGAGGAATTGGCGGAGCTTTTCGACGAGATGAGGCTTATAAAGGATCAGAGCGCAACCGGGGGCGAAGCGTCGCGGCGGATGATTCATCAAGCGGTCATTAAACCGCATTCCGGTCGAAAATTCAACGAATACGTTGTTGACACAAGTACGCTTTTATCATATATTATCATATGGAGTAAGTCATGATCAGAAAGACCATCGTCATGGACAAGCACCTTCTTTATGAAGTGAACCGGTTCGCCGAAAAAGACCAGCGGGATTTTTCGAACACCGTCCGGTATGCCACGCGCATCGGCCTCATCGCCCTGGAGAATCCCGACCTTACCGTACGGGAAATCAAGGATATCCTTGAAGCCCGGCTCGACGCCAAGGCCAAGCGCGTTTCGGCGCTCGATCCCGACGATCTATGATCCTCCTCGAAACCGCCAAGTTCGCCCATCTCCGAAAGAAAGTCAGGGATGAGGACGAGCGTGAAGAGTTGAAAGCGGCCATTCTCGACGTTCGCGATCGTCCGGAAATCGGGAAAAAGCTCAGAGGCGAGCTCAACGATTTGCGATCATACGCCTATTCCGTCCGCGGGCAAGCGCGGCGCCTCGTTTATCAATGGGAAAAAGGATCAATAACTCTTTACTCTTTCGGCCCCCGCCAAGGGATCTAAAAATAACCGACTAAAAAATCTGCCGGGGACGGGAATCGAACCCGTACAGGGCTTTCACCCCGAGGGATTTTAAGTCCCTTGCGTCTGCCAATTCCGCCACCCCGGCCTGAAGCAGAAAGAACACGGGGGATTATAATCTATTGAAAGCGGCGCCCGCAACGATGGGATATCTTCACAAGATTTTCTTGCTATCGTTGATCCGTTCGAAGATCGGTATTGTACAGTAATGTTCACATTATGGAATAGAAGGGAGGTCATCGTTGTAAAAATCTTCCTCTCGATATTTTCCAATCAAAAGAGTTTTCGATGGCTTCTATTATTTAGCTTCGTAGTTATTTGTCTACCTTTGCTCTTTCATCTTCACTCTTCGCTTCGATTTTGTAGTCTTTAGCAACTTTCAATAAAATGGATGCAGTCCTGGGATGACTGCTAAGGCATGATTTTGCATAAGCATCATATTTTTCTGCTAATGCTCGTTCCTGCTGTCCGCCTTCCCCTATTGCTTTCGAGAAAATTCCTCTTTTGTTTGCGATACCAATAGCAAATCCTCTTTCGAGTTCAGACGACTCGGCATCTTCAATAATTTCCCGAATAGGAATACATGGCCAACTTCCATCTTCTTCATTCGGAGAAAAAGCAAATACTCCCCCGAGCGTAATATCACACACTTCCTTTCTATCCAATTCGGCCGCTTTATCTCTCACCGATTTAATCCATTCTTTTAATTCTCGCCGACCGAGCTTGCCATCACCTTTCATTCCCGGTATCTGACGCCATTCATTTAGCAATTTCCACGCACGCTCTGATTGAAGTCGATTTATTTCATCGTTCTCATTATCAGTTTGATTTTTCTCTTCATCAATATCTCGATGATGAGGTTTATAAATCGCCGTTAGTAGTTCAATAAAGAAATCGGGATCTCCCGATATCCTTTTGTGTAAGGTAGCTGGAAAATAATGGTAGCATTCGATTAAGGGCAATAAAAGCCATTCAAGCCGGGCGAGCTTAGTTTCATCCACATCTGTTGCTTTCTGGAGTCGTTCAAGCAATTCCAGAATATGATACCTATCAATTAAATTTTCTTTCTCCTTTAGAGGCGCGGCTAGCGCAATTTCGAGGATATCGAGTATAACATTTGGAGCGAAGCTATCTATTGTAGGCGCTTCCATTGCGAGCAATTCAATTGCCGATATTGGCCTACCAACTGTAATGAGTTTTCGACATGCGCGTTCTATTTCACCTGGAGAAAGCCTTAAAGTAAGATAATTCGTCTGTCGCCAATAATCATCTTCTATCGTCGAGCCAAAACGTTTAATATAATCCCAAGTTCTATTATCAAAAGGCATTCTAATAATGAACTTAACTACTTCGGCAGTTTTCCATCCAACTAAGGGAAGGCTCTCAGCCCAATCGCGACCAGATATCCCAATAAGATTGGTCGCATACGCGCCAGCGAAATTAGCAACTGATTCTTCAGGGTGACATAACAAAGCCGGGAGAACATACGCCAGATATTCCGGACCAGTCGCTTTAACGAAGGCAACACCAACATCCCAATCTTTTTGGACATTTTGTACGAGATTGATTATGCTATCAAATCCGTGGCTTTTTATAATAGCCCTAATAGCATCTTCTCGATTTTGCCATCGAATTTTCTCATTTTGCTCCCAAGAGAGCGATTTATCGAAAACATGATCAAATCCTTTTTTAAAGAGGGGAATAGCCAAATCGATAGCGTCTTGTGGTTGGAGGCTGTCCCGAATCGTTTCAAGGCGGATTATGATATGTTGTGGTAGCGCCCACTTTGTATCAGAGTGATATTGGATTTTTCGTATTTCTTCTCGAAGCCCATCCCAAAGCCTTTTTTGTAAATCAACCGCAAGATCAGCTTTAGTTGTGCTTTCAAGGCCTTCAAGCACGGATTCTGTGTCTTCTCGAGGAATAAAGATTAAATAATCTATAAGATCTATCCATCTCTCAGGTACTTTTATTGCTGTGGATGTCGCCAATTGGATCATCGCTTGGACAAAAAGTAAATACTCTTTGACCGAAACACCACGATTCCATCCCTCCGCCCAAAACCTCCATTCGGGCGTAGGATTATCTAGGATGCTCTCAGCGCCGTGGGGGAGCAAAGACAGCAACAGCTTCCATCCAATAAGGTGATGTCGGGATAATAATAACTTGAGAATATCTATTCTCTGTTCAAGGGGAGCCGCGGTGTGAGGCATCCACGAAAAAAATATATCTCGAAGACTCGATTGAGGCCGGTTAGCAATTTTCCCACCAGGATCGCACTCGGCAAGTCTTGCCAATGAAACAGATACGCGAGGAAGGAAATCGGGCGACCATGCTAATCGCTCTAAAGCCCAAAGCAGACCAGTATGTTCTGACTGTCCTATGGCACCATATTCATCAATAAAAAGCTTTGCAAGTTCTGGTTGGTCTCCGCGTAGACCATATTCGACCGCAGTGAGAAATATTTCTGGCGCCGCTTCGGCGATAAGGGGGAGCAGCCCTCCAAGAGAAGCCCATCTCCGCCAATCTGCGTTCTCGGGTAATATTTCCGCTACAATACGATTCACACGAATCTGTAATGGCATCGTGTCAGCGATTTGTGCGGAAACATCTTGTGTCGCGAGCAATGCTAAAGTTTGAGCAATGCCATTGCGAAGCTCGTTTGAATGATCAAATCTTTTTCCTAAAAATGAGGCTTGCCATCGTTCCTCTGGTGACAATTCGAGCCGCGGGTCATTTACTCCGAGTACATCTTTCGCCGCATCTCCAAATAAATCCAACTGCGCTGGACTTATCGATGTGCTAAGAAAAGTCCATGCATCGAGAGGAGATATAAATTCCCAAATACCATTTATCCACCTCACAGGCGCATCATCTTCATATCTCAACCGATTTACTATTCCCCACACTTCATTATAGGGACGACCGGCAATCTTGCTAATAATAACTTGATCAGCAGAAATACTTTCTTTCCATGAACCAGCTAGAAGAAGTGGAGCTATTTCGATAGCTTCCGTACCTTCTCCCCATTTTGGCGATTCAATAATTGGAACTGAAGAAAATCGACGCTTAAGGACCGTAAAAGATCCACCTGATTGATGGGCTAGCGAATAAGCCTCCTGTTCAGTTAATCCGGCTTCGGCTAAGATCTTCTCGAGCTCGACTCGATTCATACGATCTAGGCGAACTATTTCGTTTCCTTGTGACCAGATCGAAGAAACCGGAATCAATATATGATGGCCCTTTCGGCGTGCTTCTCCTACAAACGTTTGGTCAAGGCCTGATCGCTCCCCGCAAATTAGAATTAAACGTTGTTCAGAATCGATAAGGGCGCGGCCTTCTTTTGCGTTTTCAATTATAATTGTACGGCTAGCAATTATATCCTGTTCGATTTTGGGAAGCGATTCCACCCAAGCCGTAAATACATCTACGACCTCTTGGGGTGAATGTCCTTGAACAATTAATGCTTGTGGTTGCCTATTTAACCATTCCTTGAACGATTCGATCATATTTTGCCGAGTAACTAGGAGAGCTGCCGGAGGTAATTTTTTTCTTAAACTGTCTTGGATATTGTCCCAATGAGAAGATAAGTCGGCTAAACCATCGGGCAGGATTGACATATGCGCCCTGAGCCATAAAGCGACACCAGGAGCATTCTCTAGCCATTGTTCCAAATTATCTGAATCATAGATACGGACTTCTCGCCAGTGTCCGAGTTTATTTTTCGCTTCTACCCATTTTCTTTTTTTTGTAAAGTCATGTGGCGTAATCGAAATGAAAGTTGTTTCTCTAAAATCGCCTTGGCCACGATCTTTAATCCGTTTGTTATAATCTTTATTAAGTTTGCCCTCCACATATTTATCTGTTCCCAACTCCCAATAAGTCATCCCAACAGGAACCCAAGCGTTTCCACGTTTCGAAACGGTCACGCCATCGTAGCCAGGGCGGTGAATTTCCTCGCCAGATGGAAAATCTACGCTTTCTAGATCGACCTGTTCCACCGTAGCATGAGCCAAGCGACGTATAAGCTCGGGAAATAGTGTCTTAGCATTAGTTGTTTCAGCCCAAAGGTTAAGCTGATATGCTGCTACCCACTTACGCTCCCTCATAAAAGCAATATTAGCCGATTAAAATAATGAATTCAAGGCTCTTATAGTGTGCATAATTTGTGAATATTCAAGGAGTAAACAACGGACAACAACGGAACACAAAAACAAAAGAAACTCATTGATCTATAAGGATAATCAGGGGAAATCAGGGAAATTTTCAATCATCCTGATCGAATTTTATGTACCTTACGTCTGCCAATTCCGGGTAGTGTACAGTGACGTTCGCAATTTGGATTAAAGGAGGAGCCATCGCAAACTCTCTTCGATCTTCCAACCAAAAGAGAGGAGGATTTATACTCAGATGGCTCAAACGCATTATAAGGCCCTTCTTGTTATCTGATTGAGTATTCCGAAGACTGGGATACGGAACGAAATTACATCCGCGTAGGCAAAGTCCTCGGTTCTTTGGAGCTCGTTATGGCGCACGCTGCTAACTTATGAAAATTGCGATGGCCCCGAAATTGCGAATATTTATTGACAGGACCCCGTCACTTGCAAGTGGCGATCTTATTCGGCGGGACGTCGGAATCAGAGTCGTTATTTATTATCTCCCCGGGACATCCCGAGACGGGAACACCATGAGCGGAACCCCTCCCCTCACTTCCGGCAGCCAGTTGGTCATTATCTATAGATACCAATTTATATTTCGAACCAAATTCATACTTTTTGAATAACGGGATATTCGTAACTTTCAATTACGGCTTTTTTCTCGTCGACAATTTCGATTTTAATCTTCGTTCCTGGTATCATATTTTCATAATTCAATCTCACTTGCCCTTCCTTTAATATTAGATATAATCCCTCTTTCCCATTATCAATAATACCACTTGGATTTGAAGATTTTAAAACCGCATTAGTATTTTTTATAAATAATTTATTATTAGGTATTTTGCTAATAATAATATCAATCCATCCATCTCCTTTATCCGATAAAATGTATGTTTGTATGGACCGAATATAATTCGGCTTCGGCGTTGGAGGTTCCGCCGCTGCCGTCAGCTTATTAAGGAAAAGATTTTCGAATTTATGAGGAGAAGCCATTGAATTATTCAGATTTAATTTAAAGCCCACTAGTTTCCCATTTTCATAATCACCAAATGTTTTCAGCGTTGGAAAGGCGATCAGAATATTCGATTGGTTCAATATTTCGATGGAATCGGCATAGATAACGATCGCTTCTTCTGAGCCATTATTTTTCGCGGGCGGTTCTTCTTTTTTCGGCAATTTAATCTCTAAGGATGCATTTTTTAAATCTTCTCCAAATATATTATTTCCTCCTTTAAGCAGGACTGTCATTTTCGTTTTCATATCATCATTACATATGAGCCATTGCTTCATGTCCGGCCATTCTATTTGCAGCCGACTCGGAAGATCAAATGTGATCTGCGTATATTGGCCGCCGATCCACAAACTGGCGAGATCGACCCATAGTGATTCATAAGATAAATCTATATTTTTTGCATTAAATTGAAAGTTCAAAACTTGTACAAATAAATCATAATCATTTTCTTGAACAGAGTTTAACAGAGTTTGACATATCTTATTTACAGATTCGTCTGTGGGAATAATGATATTATAGGAATTTAATATTCTCAATAAATTATTGTTAATAATGCGTTCCGTTCGAGTATTCAGCATATCGCCGGTTTTGGTATCTCGGAAAATTGTTCTCGAAATAGCCCTTATGGACTTAATTTCTATCGAAGGGTTTGTAGTATTGGAATTAAGACCCGTTTTTGGGGCCATTACAAGAAGAGAGATATTATGGGTTCTGGGAACCATTGAGAAATTGTTTTTATTCGGCTGCAACATCGCCCCCAATCGGGCTTGTATCGTGTTGTCCGACAGTCGCCCTAACGTTAGCAAACTGTTTAGGTCGTTTCCAGCGACGGAGCTCATAAACTGTTTTGTTTTATCAATTCCGGCCGATGCGCCGAATCCCTGCACAAGAGCGACAAGAGCAAGGCTTAATTGACGAATTTCATTTACACAGCGAACATCTGATCCGGCTTCCAGGTTATCCGTCGCGAGAAGAGGTAGGATAAAAGGATTTTGACAACTCTTCCCGCCTAGTAAATTACGAAGCTTATTTTTATACATTTCATATAATTTTATGGCAAGTTCATTAGCCTTATTTTCTTTATTTTCCTTAGAATATGTAATCTTAAAAAATTCGGTTTTTTCTATTTCTTCCTTTAATGTCTTAATATCATTATATGGTTGTTTAAGCGCCCATTGAAGTATATATTCCACAAAGCTATTATAATTATTAGAATCTGATTCAACTTTAGTTGGTGTGGCCGCACCTTCCATTTTGCTTCCCGAAAAAAATGATATAGTGCTATAAGCATCATATTTAAGATCATGGGAATATGGCATGAGAGTTATTTGTAGAGTGACGATATATGGATCATATCCTTCTCTCAGCGCCGCATCCTTAATCGACCTATTAAGCAAAGCGACCAATTGATATAAAGTAAGGGCGTTTTGATACACCATAATCGGATCATATACGGATGCGGCCGCCGTAAAGGGAGGCTTATCATACAAGCGGGTAGCCGCGGTCGCAGAAATTTGCGTCGTCTGGGAAACATCGCCGGCTTTCTTTTCGGCTGTCGATTGACTTGTTTTGCTTTCTTCCCCGGAATCTTTTTTTGAAATCATTTCTTCGCTCGTCGTCGCCGAGGTGGGCGGGGCAAGTCTTAAAGCGATTTTGATCGAATCCAGCAATTCCTGGTATTGGGCTAAAGTCGTAGGAATAGCTTTGGATAAAGCGTTTTCTTCAGTAAATATGAACTTTGGCTGCAACTGTGAGGCGACATCCGACCATCTGGCAACACCTATAACGGCGACGTGGACCGAACCGACATTTTGCTGTTTTTCAGCCGTTATAGAAAATCCAATCATCACCCACAATACGACAACAATAAAGAAAGAAATCTTGCCCATTGATATTTTCATTTTTCTCCCCCTTGAACCAGATTTATTTGATTCTCCATCCCCAATACTTTTTGGTCAATATTGATCTTCATATTTATTTTCAAAAAATCGATATTTTGCCCGTCTTTGGGTCCACGTAAATAACGGCCGTTGCTACGGTAAAAAAACGGCCCCATCGTGATTCCGGCGGATTATCTTCCCTTCCTTCAAAGATCTTCAACGGTTCCGGGCTATCGTCCTGAGAAAGAATGACTTTATATTTCCATCCTTCACGTCCAAGAAATGGATTTTGATTCCTATATGTTTTTTGATTATAAACCTTGATCACAAACTTGTTTTCGCCGCTTTTTAAAGGCACTTCCCCTGAAGGGATTGGATCGTCCAATTGGGCGGAGAATATTTCTTCGCCGTTCAAAAAGCATACAACAAAATCATCCCTGTCCGGAACCGATATTCGTACCGTCGCCGGTTTTCTAAAATATATTTTCTTATTCAAAAGGGATACGTTTTCCCAAGGCGTTTGGTGTCTTTGCGTACTTGTCCTGACGATCTCGCGCACCCGGCTGAACAGATCACGTACTTCCAGACCGGGTTCTTGCATGTTCTGCAATAGCGCCCAAGTGTAGTATGAATGCTCGAACGATAGAGTTGGGTCGGCGGCTTCCTTTCCCGGATCCGTTGCATAGGCGATAAGTGTGTTATCAGTCGCTCCTGAGGGAGGAGCCAAGCCCGGAATCCATTCTCCTTCTATCGGTAAAATTCGCCCTCGCCCGGATCTAAAGGGATTGTTTCGGCAGGCATCCAGAATGACAATTTTCGCGCCCTCTCCTTTCAATGAATCAAATATATCCCGAAGGCTTATCGTAATTTGCGGGATTTCTTCGGCACTTTCAAAAGTTGCATCTACAGGAACCAGATAATTTTCTCCATTCAGCTGAACCGCATGGCCTGCATAATAAAATAAGATTTCGGAGCTGTCTTCCGATTTATCAGCAAACTTACCTATTAAATCCTTCATTTCCTTTAAAGTAAGATCAATTTTTGTTTCAACATCCCAACCAAGTACTTTTAAAGCGGCTCCAAAATCGACAGCGTCTTGAACTGTCGTTGACAATGGAAAAGAAGGATATTCTTTATTACCTATGACTAAAGCAGTCGGAAGACCAATCGTTTGGGAAAACAATCGAATATTGGCAAACGAGGCGACAAAAAGACATTCAAAAGCGATAACAACGGATTTAATCTTTAACAAGGTCTTCTCTCATTTAATTTTCCTCCAATAGCTATGAAGGAATTCATCCCAATGATATTTTTGGACAAATTCTACCGGAAAAAGAGTATTTTCCTGCTCGTATCCTTTTTCGGTAAAACGATCATTTATATAATCATCGTTTCCTTTGGGAAAATAAATCGCGAGACCATAAGAACCCCATCCTTTTGTTCTGCTCTCATGCGCATAACAGGAAATCACGGTAGACGCCAGAGTTTTTCTTAATATTTTAGCTTGATTCGTAACTATCGGAGATATATTTAAATCGGCAATCATCTCGCAGAAATATCCAAGATCTATATGACGGAAATAATCTTTCCTGTTGCCAAAGCCTTCCGGTGCGAACTCCTTACATTTTTTTCTTGCTGCCTCGATTAAATGAGAGCTATCGTCAATTTTCTCTGATAAAGCATCGGCTAACTCGCTTATTTGCGAAGCTATTAGAGATATTTTTGATAAATCAATCGCTGAATAAGTCGATCCCTGAATCGACTCACATGCTTCGCGATAAGAATCTACAGTCTGCTTGGCCGCTTCTTCATCAGTCATGTTCGGATTTCCGATAATTTTTCCCAGCCATCTCGTATAATCCCACCCATATCCCGACTCAATTTCTTCGCTTGCCACCATATATTTCGAAGCATCACGCATCGCATACGCCGTTTCGACCATAGCCATGAGACAAGCATCAAATCCGATTACATCAAGCTTTGTAATAGGGTCGGCGGGATTATTGAGGGCGTCTTGGATTTCACGGTTATAAAGTTTATCTTTATCCGTCTCATCGTTTGACACGCTTTTAAAAGGAACGGTTGAAGTGCTACGGAAATTGAATCTTTTCTCGCTCCCGATACCCCTATACCCTTGTCCATGATCCCAAATAATCAAAAAATAATGGTCAGCCCGGTAATTAAACTGACAATATCGCACAAAATCACGAAGGCTATCCCCTAAACCCATATTGACTTCTCCAAGGTCCTTCGATGCATTTTTGGGAATAGCTTTCATTCCTTTTGTGACTCGGAAACGCAACGTCTGCGTCCATTGAGGGGAAGTTACACAATATTTCCCGATTCGATCCATCTGCACAATGACGTTAACTTCGGAAGTGCTTCCAACTTTAGCGATTTCGTCGAAATCCCATATTCCACATTCTTCTAAATTGTTATCGGCGTTTAAATAGACCATTATCGTCCATTTTGCTTGAGAAGGAGCTTGAGAAAAAGCATGATTAGTAAGAAATAAAAACACAAAAAAAGAATTAATCGCGAGTCTCATATTCCTCCTCCTTTTTTATCAGATCCGACAAACACGAGGTTGCTCAGCCTGATGGATTAAAAAAAAACGACCCAAAATGACAGACTTTTTTCCCAAAACAACTCTCGATTTGCTTATTCCCATAAACTTGATTATGAATATACGTCGACCATCGAGTAAAGTCAAATACAGACATATACTCGATTTTTTTGATGAAGTTCAACGCGATAGTTTTTATCAAAATATGTTCCAATTATCGCCAATTATCATTCCCAATCCGGACAACGAAGATATCTCAGAATGGTATTATCACGATGATCTGTCCTTGATAGCCCATTACAGACGCGCCTAAACGTGATTGGATATTTCTCAATTCACTCATGGCTTCTGAATAATTACTTACCGGACGAGCTTTATCACGCCGATGTTCCAAGATTCGGCCTTGGTCACGTCCTTGTAGCCTTCAGGCGTACCGAGACGCCTCCGCCTACCCCTCTGATTCTATACGTTATAAGTAGAATCGAAGGATATCGACCTCGATATAAAAACTAGAGCGTTAAAACAGAAGTTAGATCTCCGATGTGTTCAATTTGTGTTTATTTATGCGGTAAACAACGGACAACAACGGCAAACAACGGAACAAAAAAACAAAAGAAACTCATTGATATATAAGGATTATCAGGGGAAATAAGGGGAAAGTTTTAATCGTCCTGATCGGATTTTAAGTCCCTTGCGTCTGCCAATTCCGCCACCCCGGCCCTAAGGAATTCATCTTTTGAATTATAATCGATCGGGAGGGTTCTCGACAAACGAACATATTTAATATTCGCAATCAAATCAGTGACAGAATTCCCGACGTAAGGAAGGTCATTATTTTCCGCGCCCGAACCCGCCCGGCCGGCCAGCGCATCTTAGAAGAGACGGATCTGGCATCCGATTCCTAACTGAAAGAACGACGGATTAATATTGATCTTCTCCAAAGGAGTCTGGGCGGTATTATTCATGAAAGCGATGGTGGCTTCGCTGACGGTGACGTTTTTAATTTGAGTATAAAAAGTCCCATCATACGTTCCCGTGATGAAGTTCCAATCGAATGATTTCTTCGGGCAGAAAAAATAACGGGCATCCAGCGTGAGTCCGAAAGCGGGCGTAATCCAGAGAGTGCATCCTGCGCCTAAATCCGCCCCTAATCCGGTCCAGCTCTGGTTCAGCTCGATCGGGATCGTCAGCGCATCCACATATTGATAATAACTCACAGGATACCGAGTCAAATCGGCTTCGAAAACACCATAGAGGAAGGCAGAATTCAGCTTAACCTTATTAAAAAATAGGGTCGGTCCGACTCGGACGAATCCCTGGAGGCGTTCTCCACCGAACCGGCTGGTCAAGTTCAAGCTAAGAACCATGCTCTGAATGGAATCGTCCGCATTGATAAAATCCATATCCTTTTTTGCAGATCTGCCGTCGGTCCATTGCCAATTGAACTTCGCGTCCGAGGTCGTTTCGACTTTTCCTTTAATAAAGCCGATATTCAATCCGAGGCTGATCTTGGGGGTGATATAGTAGCCGACTCCTCCGCCGTAAAAATTTCCCGCCTTTGACTTGGCCTTTATAGTCGCGGATTCGTCAACCATCCAAAGCAGTCCTGCGCTCCATGAGTTGCTGTATTGGGACATTCCGTTGAGGCTGGTCAACCCATACCCGCCGAAGAGGGAAATATCGAAACGGGGCAGGGACTGCGACCACGAAGCGACAACCATTATCAAAATGAACAGCGATATAACCGTTGCTTTCTTCATGCGGAACTCCCTTAATTATCGATAATATTAGAAGTCGAGAAAAGGAAAAATCAATAAATCCGGCATCGGGGGTATTCTATTTATTCTGTTAATTGAAATCAAGATTCTCTCAGCGAGTGCCTGGACGCGTGGAAGCCAAAAGCTCCTGACTTTGATAGAATACCGGGCATCAAGAAGGAGGCTTCCATGACAACCCGGCGTGAATTCATCAAGACGGCCGCGGCGCTTGCGGGCGGGACGGTCTTCTCCGGCTTCGGCGGAAAAACCGGTGCCAAGAGCCGGGTCGTCTCCGTCGCCGCCGACGACATGCTCGCCGAGACCCGCTACAATCCCTCCGCGGTCAAGCGGGCTTTCGCCGCGGGCCTGAAGGAGTTGACCGGCGAGAAGACCGAAGCGGCGGCCTGGGCCTCCCTTTTCTCACCCGACGACGTGGTCGGGATCAAGATTAACTGCCTCGGGGCGCCGAGGGTTTCCTCCTCGGTCGAGTCGATCCAGGCGGTGGCGGCGGGGCTTCAATCCGCCGGGGTTAAGGAAAACGCCATCATCGTCTGGGACCGGCTGGACCGGGAATTCCAGCGGACCGGATTGACGCTCAATAAAGGCCCCGTCGGGATGCGGGTGACGGGCACATCCACCCAGGGAGAATCGATCCTGCCCTGGGTCGAGGGTTACGACCGGGAAGCTTTCATCACCATGGAAGACGGCACCCTGAAAAAATTCCGGGAGCTTGTCCGAGGGGGCTTTCTCAAGAGCGCTTCCTATCGCGAACTCTTCAATTCCCTGGCCTGGCTGTGGATGTTGAGCCGGATGGGCGATGCCCGAGCGGCTGAATTCGAGCCCGAGATGCGGCGCCTCTATACGGCCTACGACGACCGGGAGGGGATCAAGAAGATCGCCGACGCCGTGGCCGATCGATTCGAGGACATGACCATCCCGGACGAGGACAAGTCGTGCTTCTCCCGGATCGTCAGCCGGGACATCACCAAGCTGGTCAATATCGCCGTTCTCAAGCACAACGAGGACAGCGGCGTGACCTGGGCGACCAAGAACATCGCCCTCGGGGTCACCACCAACAAGGTCCGCTTCCATATCGACTACTGCGCCAAGGCCATCCCCGCGATTCTGTCCCATGCCTGCCTCCGCAGCAAGATGGTTCTCCATATCGGCGAGGCGGCCAAGATTTCGACCGTCAGTGTCGCCGGCACCCGCCTGGCCATGGACAACCGCATCTTTTTCAGCCGTGATCCGGTGGCGATGGACCGCCTCGGCTTGGACATCCTCGAAGACAAACGCAAGGCCCAGGGCCTGGACTCCATCCGCTCCATCGCCACCCACGTCGCCTCCTGCGCCGCCGCCGGCCTGGGGACGGACGACCTCTCGCGGATCGATTTGCGGGAGCTACGGGTATAACGCGTTCTTACCGGAGACGGAAGACGAGGTCGCGGACCTGCTCGGAGTCGATGATGAAGCCGGTGATGCGCCCTTGGTCGTCCCGCGAGAACAGCGTCGCCTGAGGTTTCGGCGCCTCCAACCGCGCCCGGATCGTTTCTTCCCGATAAAGCTTCTTTCCCGCGTTCATTTGATCCAGCGCTTTTTCCCCTCGTGCTCTTTTTTCAACTGGGCGACGATCGACTCTTTATCCGCGTTTTTGACCTCAAACCACTCCTCGACAGTCGCTTTTTCCAACATCGCCCGCCGGCTCAGCTCTTGTATAAAATCGTCCGAATACAGCTCATAAAGGATATAATCGCTCGGTTCCTCATCCCAAGGTCCGAGGAAAACATATCCGTCGTAGTTATCGGCAAACGTGCCGACGTTGGGATCAAACGCCATTTCGGAAAAGGCATCGATCGGCTCTAGTCCGAAAGGTCCCTGCCCAAGGTCGAAGGCCACGGGCGTATCGCCGTTGAGACGGAACGCCTCGTCAAAAGCGCCTTTTCTGATCTGATAGCGAATCCTGCCGTCATTCGAGCCGGCGACGGTATGGGAAAAGACGATAAAAACATCCCCT